>DATAAP010000548.1:0-3589 GCA_036260035.1 Alphaproteobacteria bacterium
GTGCCGGCGAGATCCGCGTCGACTACGCGGCGGGCGTGATGTCGGTGCGCGACAAGCGCGTGAAGGCCGGCGAGAAGATCACCATCGACGGCGCCACCGGCGAGGTCTTCCTCGGCGAGGTGCCGACCATTCAGCCGGAGCTGTCCGGCGACTTCGCCGAGCTGATGGGCTGGGCGGACGAGTTCCGCACGCTCGGCGTGCGCGCAAATGCCGACACGCCGCTCGATGCGCGCACAGCGCGCCGCTTCGGCGCGGAGGGTATCGGCCTCTGCCGCACCGAGCACATGTTCTTCGATGCCGAGCGCATCCTCGCGGTGCGCGAGATGATCATGGCCGAGGACGGCGAGGGCAGGGCCAAGGCGCTCGCGAAGATCGAGCCGATGCAGCGCAATGACTTCGTCGAGCTATTCCGCATCATGGACGGGCTGCCGGTGACGATCCGCCTGCTCGACCCGCCGCTGCACGAGTTCGTACCGCACACCGACAAGGATATCGCCGAGTTCGCGCAGGCGATCGGCAAGGATGTCGGCGCGGTGAGGGCGCGCGTGAAGCGGCTCGAGGAGTTCAACCCGATGCTCGGCCATCGCGGCTGCCGCCTCGCCGTGACCTATCCCGAGATCTACGAGATGCAGGCGCGGGCGATCTTTGCCGCGGCCGCCGCCGTGATCAAGGAAGGCAAGCCGGTCGAGCCGGAAGTGATGATCCCGCTGATCATCACCCGGCGTGAGCTGGAGCTGATGCGCGACCTCGTCGTGCGGGCGCACCAGCAGGTCAAGGACCAGACCGGCGTCGACGTGCCGTACTCGCTCGGCACGATGATCGAGCTGCCGCGCGCCGCCTTGCGCGCCGCCGAAATCGCCGATATCGCGGAGTTCTTCAGCTTCGGCACCAACGACCTGACGCAAACGACCCTCGGCCTGTCGCGCGATGATGCCGGCAGCTTCATCGACGCCTACGAGAAGGCGAAGATCGTCCCCGTGGATCCGTTCATCAGCATCGACGTGGAAGGCGTGGGCGAGCTGGTGCGCATCGGCACGGAGCGCGGCCGCTCGGTGCGGCCGGAGCTGAAGATCGGCATCTGCGGCGAGCATGGCGGAGACCCGGCTTCCGTGCATTTCTGCCAGAGCGCTGGTCTCGACTACGTGTCGTGCTCGCCCTACCGCGTGCCGATCGCGCGGCTTGCGGCGGCGCAGGCGGCGCTGATGGAGAAGCCAAAGGCGAAGACCGGCCATCCGGCACCCGCGACCGACCGCAACCGCCGCATCCTGGTTGCGACCGGCCGCCGGCCGTCGGATAAGCGCGTCGCGAAGCCCGCGGCCGCGCGCGGCATGCCTCTTGCCAAGCCGCTCGCGCTGCCGAACGCGCCGGCCAAGAAGGCCGCCAAGAAGAGCGCCAAGAGCGCGCGCAGGCCGGCGCCGAAGAAAGGCCCGACCAAGCCGCGCGGCAAGGGCAAGAAGAAGCGCTGACCTTCTTCCGGGTGCGCGGGTGATTTGCCGTAGGGCGGGCTTTAGCCCGGCCGTGCGGCCATTCCCGCATCTCCGACGCGACCCGAACAGGGCGGCTCTTTCCCCAATGGTCGCGGGCGGGGTAAAACCCGCTGCGACGCGGAGCCCGTCACGGCTTGCGAGGCTAGCCGCACGGGCAAAGGAGGGAAGCCATGGCCACCGACCCGAACTGCATCTTCTGCAAGATCGTCGCCGGGCAGATCCCGAGCTTCAAGCTGCACGAGGACGCGCACACGCTGGCCTTCCTCGACATCAACCCGGCGAACGAGGGCCATAGCCTGGTGATCCCGAAGAACCACGCGCCGAACCTGCTCGCCTCGGACGACGCCGACCTCGCGCATGTGATGGGCTCCGTGCGCCGCGTCGCGACCGCAATCGACAAGACGCTCAAGCCCTACGGCATCAACCTGCTGCAGGCGAACGGGCCCGGCGCCGCGCAATCGGTCTTCCATTTCCATATGCACATCGTTCCGCGCGCCAAGGATGACGGGCTGATGATGAACTGGACGCCGAAGCCCGGCGACAAGGCGGCGCTCGCGGCAGTCGCCGAGCGCATCCGCGGGAATATGTGAGCCCGCCAGTTCGTGTGGAAAGAATGTCGCTCCGGGTTTGATCCGGGGGCCGGCGACGGCATCTCCGATTGAAACGGCGGTGCGCGTGGAGAGCGCGGAAGTGGATCGTCGAGTCTATTCGGCGTACGGCAGCAACAAGGATGATGTCATGAGAACAAGCCTATTCGCGATTGCCCTCGCAGCCTCAGCGCTCATTGCAACGCCAGCTCTTGCGCAGACGAAGATCGAAGTCGCCGACGCGTGGGCGCGGCCGCCGATCGGGCAGGTGCGCAACAGCGCTGCCTACATGACGCTCACCAATCGCGGCGCGGAGCCGGACCGCTTGCTCAAGGCCGCGACCGCAGCGGCCGGCAAGGCGGAGCTGCACACGACCATCCGCGACGGCGATGTCCTGCGCATGCGCGAAGTGCAGAGCGTCGAGCTCAAGCCGGGAGCCGCCGTGAAATTCGCGCCCGGCGGCATGCACGTGATGCTCCTCGACGTGAAGCCGCTGAAGGCGGGCGAGACGTTCACGCTGACGCTCGAGTTCGAGAAGGCGGGCAAGCAAGACGTGACGGTCGCCGTGCGTCCGGGCCCGATGCAGGGCGGACACCAGCACTGAGCGCAGGTGGGCTGGCTTACGCGCCGATCTCGTCCGCGCGGCCCTGCAGCGGAATGGAAACGACGATCTCCGTTCCTGGCTCCCGCTGATGAATCGCTAGTTCGCCTTCGAGCTGGCGCACGAGCAGGCCGACCAGGCGCTTGCCAAGTCCTTTCGAAGCACCGGCTTCGAGCGGCTGCGCCATCCCGTTGCCGAAATCCCGGACGGAGATCGTGAAACGGTCCGGTCCCTTTCGCGCGAGGCGCACCTTGATGCTGTCGTCGGCGCCGCCGCGGCAGGCGTATTTAGCCGCGTTCGTCACCAACTCGTTGACGATCATGGCCGTGGAGATCGCGCGGCTGGTGGCGATCTCGATGCGCGCCTCGCAGGCTGCCTCGATGCGGCAATGGGCGATGGTCTCGTCGAGGTCGCGGCAGACGCGCCCGATATAGCCGCAGACGTCCAGCGTCTCGACTTGTACATCCTGCTGCAGGCGGTCGTGCGCGCGTGCGATAGCGCGAACGCGCGAGGCGGCGTCATCGAGGTGCTGCGTCAATAGCGGATCGTCCGCCTCTCGCGCCTGCAGGTTCAGGACGCTCGCGACCAGCGCTAGGTTGTTTTTGATCCGGTGATCCATCTCTCTGAGCAGTACGCGCTGCCGGGCGAGGGCGGCGTTCAGGCTCTTTTGCTGCTGCGCGCGCTCGATCGCCATGCCGAGCAAGTTGGCGGCCCCCTGCAGGAATGCGAGATCGTGCTCTTCGAAATCGCGCTCGGATCGGCTGTCGACTTCGAGGACGCCGAACGGACGACCATTGCCCTGCAGAATCACATTCATGGCGCGGCGTATGCCGTGTTGCACGAGGAGCTCGGGTGTCCGGAAGCGGGTCTCTTCGCTCAGGTGATTGGAAATCACCGGCTTGCCTGACCGCAGC
>DATAAP010000549.1:0-11406 GCA_036260035.1 Alphaproteobacteria bacterium
CGGCTGGGCTTCCTGCCCGGCGATCTCACCGTGCGCACGCGCAAGCGCCACGTCGCGCCACGCACGCCGACGCAGGCGACGTATCTCAAAGCGCTGCGGGATACGGAGCTCGTCTTCGGCATCGGCCCGGCGGGCACGGGCAAGACCTATCTGGCGGTCGCCGCGGCGGTGCAGATGCTGACGGCCGGCCGCGTAGATCGCATCATCCTCTCGCGCCCCGCGGTCGAAGCGGGCGAGCGGCTGGGCTTCCTGCCCGGCGACCTGCGCGAGAAGGTGGATCCCTATCTGCGCCCGCTCTACGACGCGCTGCACGATATGCTGCCGGGCGAGCAGGTGATGAAGCGCATCGCCAACGGCGAAATCGAGATAGCACCGCTCGCCTTCATGCGCGGCCGCACCCTCGCGCATTCCTTCGTCATCCTCGACGAGGCGCAGAACACCACGCCGGTGCAGATGAAGATGTTCCTCACCCGCCTGGGCGAGAGCAGCCGCATGGCGGTGACGGGCGATCTCAGCCAGATCGACCTGCCGCACGGCACCCGCTCCGGCCTGCTCGACGCGGTCGAGACGTTGCGCGATGTGCCCGGCATCGCGATGGTGCGATTCACCGAGGTCGACGTGGTGCGGCACGGGCTGGTGACCGAGATCGTCCGCGCCTACGACCTGCGCGACCGCGCGCGCGAGCCTGAGCCAAAGGCGCGCCGATGAAAACCCGGCGCAATTCGCGCATGAGGGGGCGCCGCGTCGCCGGTCGTGTCGTCGTGATCGTCGATCCGGCGACCGCCGCCGCGTGGAAGCGCGCGGTTCCGGATCTCGAGGCGCAGGTGGGCGCTGCGGCGCGCGCCGCGCTGCGCACCATGAGGCCGCGACGCGGACGCAGCGAGATCACCGTACGTCTGTCCGGCGACCGCGACGTGCGCCGGCTGAACCGCGATTTCCGCGGCAAGGACAAGCCGACCAACGTGCTGTCGTTTCCCTCCGGCGATCACGTGGCGCCGCGCGGCGCCGCGCTCATGCTCGGCGACATCGTGATCGCCTACGGCACCGTGGCGCGCGAGGCGGCCGCACAGGGCAAGTCGATCCGCGATCATCTGCTGCACCTGGTCATCCATGGCGTCCTGCACCTTCTCGGCCATGACCACCAGCGCCCCGCCGAGGCGCGGCGCATGGAGAAGTTGGAGACCGATCTGGTCGCGGGCTTCGGCATCGCCGATCCCTATGTTCTGGAGCGGCGCAGCGCATGAACGAGTCGAGCGAACCGTCGGAATCTAAGGGGCTGTTCTCGCGGCTGCGCGACAGGCTGCGCTCGCGCGATGCCGAGGCGATGCTGCGCGATACGATCGAAGAGATCATCGAGGAGCGCGAGACGCCGCTGGCTCCGATCGGCGCGCAGGAGCGCACGCTGATCGCTAATGTTTTCAAGCTGCGCGAGCTGACGGCCTATGACGTGATGGTGCCGCGCGCGGACATCGTTGCCGTCGACAACGAGGTCTCGTTCGCAGGCCTGATGAAGATCGCGAACCGCGAGGCGCATTCGCGCCTGCCCGTCTACCGCGAATCGCTCGATGACGTAATCGGCATGGTGCACGTCAAGGACCTGCTCTCCTGCTGGGGTCGCGAGCAGGAGTTCAAGCTGGAAGACGTGCTGCGCAAGGTGCTGTTCGTAGCCCCCTCCATGCGCGTGCTCGACCTCCTGCTGGAAATGCGCAAGACGCGCCTGCACATGGCCCTGGTGGTGGATGAGTATGGAGGTGTCGACGGGCTCGTCACGATCGAGGATCTCGTCGAGGAGATCGTCGGCGAGATCGAGGACGAGCATGATGTCGACGACCGGCCGCGGCTCATCTCCCAGCCCGACGGCACCTTCCTCGCCGATGCGCGGCTCGCAATCGGGGATTTCGAGGCGCGCGTCGGGCCCGTGCTGACACCCGAGGAGCGCGAGGCCGACATCGACACTCTGGGCGGCCTGGTAGTGGCGCAGGCAGGCTATCTGCCGGCACGCGGCGAGATCGTCACGCACAGCTCGGGCTACGAGTTCGAGGTGCTGGAGGCCGATCCGCGCCGGCTCAAGCGCCTGCGCGTGCGCCCGCCCAAGCCGAAGCCCGAAGGCTGAGCCGCGCGCTTTGGCCTACGCCCCGACATCGACAGAGAGGATGCCTGCCGACCCGCCGCGCGGGATCGTGGCGCTCGCGCGCCGCGTCGGCGCGCTTACCGGTTGGCGCCGCGCGGCGCTCGCGGCGTTGCTGGGGGCGCTCGCCACCGCGGCGATACCGCCGGTTTATTTCGTTCCTTCGCTGCTCGTCTCGCTGCCGGGGCTGGTGTGGCTCGTCGATGGCGCCGGGGCCGCGCGCCGGCCGCAATGGAACGCGTTCTTCGCCGGCTGGTGGTTCGGTATCGGCCACTTCGCCACCGGGCTTTACTGGATCGCGCATGCGCTGCTCGTCGACGCAGCGAGGTTCGGCTGGCTGATCCCCATCGTCATCTTCGGATTGTCGGCCGTGCTCGCGATTTTCATCGGAGCGGCCACCCTCGCGATGTGGCTCTCGCGCCTGCGCGGCCCGTCGGCGGTGCTGGTGCTGGCGGCGGCATGGACCGTGGGCGAATGGCTGCGCGGCCATATCTTCACCGGCTTTCCCTGGAATCTGACCGGCTCCGTATGGGCCGACATCGTGCCGATGATGCAGCCCGCCGCGGCGATCGGGCTGTATGGACTCAGCCTGCTGACGGTTGCGATCGCCGCGATGCCGGCGACGCTCGCGACCGAGGCGCGCGGACCGCGCCGCTGGCTGGCGACGACCGCCGCCGCGCTGCTGCTTGCCGCGCTGTGGGTCGGCGGCGTCGTGCGCGTGCCGACTGGCGAGCAGCCCGCGGTGCCGGACATCCGCCTGCGGCTCGTTCAGCCCGATATCCCGCAGAGCCTGAAATGGGATCCGGCGCTGCGCGAACGGCACGTCATCCACACAATGCGGCTGACGCGCGAGGCGGGCTACGAGCGGATTACCCACGTGATCTGGCCGGAAGCCGCCGTCCCGTTCGCGCTGTCCGCCGACGCGACCTTGCGCCAGGCGATCGGCAGCGTGATCCCGTCCGGGGGATTGCTGCTGACCGGGGCACCGCGCATCGCGGGCCAAGGCGCGACATTCCAGGCCTGGAACAGCCTGTACGCGATCGACGGCAGCGGCGCGGTCGCCGCGGTGTTCGACAAGTTTCATCTTGTGCCGCTCGGCGAATACGTGCCGCTCCGCGGCATCGTGCCCTTGGAGAAAATCACGGCCGGCATCGGCGATTTCAGCGCCGGCCCAGGCCCGCGGACGTTGACCCTGCCGGGCCTGCCGCCGGTCAGCCCGTTGATCTGCTACGAGGTCATCTTCGGCGGGGCCGTGGCGGACCCAGCGGCGCGGCCGGGCTGGCTGCTCAATGTGACGAACGACGCCTGGTTCGGGATCTCGTCCGGACCGCACCAGCATTTCGCCAGCGCCCGCTTCCGTGCGGTCGAAGAAGGGCTGCCGCTCGCGCGCGCCGCCAACAATGGCATCTCCGCCATGGTCGATCCTTATGGCCGGGTCACCGCCTTGCTCGGACTCGGGCGCATGGGCGTGGTGGACGCAACGCTGCCGCAGGCGCTGCCGCCCACGCTATACGCGCGGTATGGCGATGCGATACCGGCACTGCTGGTGGTTGTGGCGCTCGCTCTGGCGGCCGCGCTCCGCCGGTTCGGTTAAATCGGCGCTGCCGCGCGGCGGTTCCTATTGACCTGGTCGGGAAAGCTTGCCACAAGAGCGCCGCTGGCGGGCCCCTGCCCGCCTTTTCTTTGTCATCTCCTTACCCGCTGCAATCCGGAGGGAAACCGTGCGCCAGGGCGATTTCGTGTTCACGAGCGAGTCGGTGTCCGAAGGGCATCCCGACAAGGTGTGTGACCGCATCTCGGACGCGGTCGTCGATGCGTTCCTGGCCGTCGATCCCTATGCTCGCGTCGCCTGCGAGACGCTGTGCACGACCAACCGGATCGTGATCGCCGGCGAAGTCCGCATGGACAAGAAGAAGTGCGGACCGAAGGCGCCGATGCTCAAGTCCGGCGAGATCAACGGCAAGCTGATCGAGAAGCTGGCGCGCGAGGCGGTCAAGGACATCGGCTACGAGCAGAAGGGCTTCCACTGGAAGAAGGCGAAGGTCGCCATCCACCTTCACGGCCAGTCGGCCGACATCGCCATGGGCGTCGACGCCAAGGGCAACAAGGACGAGGGTGCCGGCGACCAGGGCATCATGTTCGGCTATGCCTGCAACGAGACGCCGGAGCTGATGCCGGCGCCCATCCAGTACGCGCACAACATCCTGCGGCTGATGGCGGAAGCCCGCCACGCCGGCAAGGAGAAGATGCTGGAGCCGGACGCCAAGAGCCAAGTGACCCTGCGCTACGTGAACGGCAAGCCGGCCGGCGCCACTGCGATCGTCGTATCGACCCAGCACAGCGCGAAGGTCGACCAGGACGCGGTGCGCGAGATTGTCCGCCCCTATGTCCAGAAGGTCCTGCCGAACGGCTGGATGTGCGACGAGGAGCATTTCTACGTCAACCCGACGGGCCAGTTCATAATCGGCGGCCCTGACGGCGACACCGGCCTGACCGGCCGCAAGATCATTGTCGACACCTATGGCGGTGCCGCCCCGCACGGCGGCGGCGCCTTCTCAGGGAAGGACCCGACCAAAGTCGACCGCTCGGCCGCTTATGCGGCGCGCTATCTCGCCAAGAACGTGGTCGCCGCGGGCCTTGCGGACCGCTGCACCATTCAGCTCGCCTATGCGATCGGCGTGGCGCACCCGCTGTCGGTCTATGTCGACACGCAGGGCACCGCCAAGGTCGACGAGAAGAAGCTGTCGAAGGTGCTACAGGAGCTGGTCAATCTCACCCCGCGCGGCATCCGTGAGCATCTCGGCCTCAACAAGTCGATCTACGCGCGCACCTCGGCCTACGGCCATTTCGGCCGCGCGCCGGAGAAGGACGGCGGCTTCTCCTGGGAGAAGACCGATCTCGTCAGCGATCTGAAATCCGCCTTCGCGTAAGCGCCGCAGAAAGCGGTTGCGGCGATGCAGGGGCGGGGCTATCCCGCCCCTGTTTGCTTTGGAAGCGGGTAATGGATGAATCCGGAGCAGAGCGCCTGATTCACACCTACGGCCGCCGCCGCGGGCGGCGGCTGCGCGAGAGCCAGCGCACGCTGCTTGAAACGCTGCTGCCGCAAGTGGCGATCGTCGGATCGTCGGAACCGCTCGATCCGCGGACCCTGTTCGGCCCTGAAACTGACCAGGTCTGGCTCGAAATCGGCTTCGGCGGCGGCGAGCATCTCGCCGCGCAGGCGGCGGCCCACCCCAATGTCGGCGTCGTCGGCTGCGAGCCCTTCGTGAACGGGGTCGTGTCGCTGCTGGGGCAGATCAAGGCGCGGCAGCTCGGCAACGTGCGCATCTGGCCCAGCGACGCACGCGCCCTGATCGCGCGGTTTCCCGATGCCTCGATCGCGCGCGCCTTCATCCTGTTTCCGGACCCATGGCCCAAGTCGCGCCACCACAAGCGGCGGTTGATCGCGCCTTTGTTCCTCGACGCACTCGCGCGCGTGCTCACCCCGGGCGCCGAGCTGCGCGTAGCGACCGACGACGCGGACTATCTTGCCTGGAGCCTCGAGCGCCTCACCGCGCATAACAAGTTCCGCTGGTGTGCGCGTTCGGCCGCGGACTGGCGCGTTCGGCCGGCGGACTGGCCGCCGACCCGTTACGAGCAGAAGGCGGTTGCGGCCGGGCGCCGGCCGGCCTATCTGCGGTTTATGCGTGTGCCTGCCGAAGCCGCGGCGTCCGGCCGGGCACCGGCAGCGGAAAATGTTGCGTAGACGTTGAAAATGGCTATATTCCCGGCCAGATAAGCGTATAGCTGTCCAGTCGGCACAAACAAAAAAGTGGGCCAAACGGCCCACTTTTTTGTTGGTGGGTCCGGGCGGACGGCAGCGCGGCAAGGATCGTCGCACACCGCATGGACCGTCAGGACTCTCTCGCAACGCTGATCGAGCCCACGCTCACGGGGTTGGGCTATGAGCTGGTCCGCGTTGTCATTTCCGGCCGCGACCGGCCGACCTTGCAGGTCATGATCGAGCGGCTCGACGGCGCCCCCATCACGGTCGACGACTGTGAGACAGTGAGCCGGGCGCTCTCGGCTAAGCTCGATGTCGAGGATCCGATCGCCTCCAGCTACACGCTCGAGGTCAGCTCGCCCGGCATAGACCGGCCGCTGGTGCGGCCGAAGGATTATCAGCGCTTTGCAGGCCACGTGGCGCGCATCGAGGCGCGTGCGCCGATCGCCGGCCGCCGCCGCTTCACCGGCCGCATCCTCGGCGCCGACGATACGCGGCTGCGCATCGCGGTCGAAGAAGGGGAAGTCGAGATTCCGTTTTCGGAGGTCGCACGCGCGAAGCTGCTGCTGACCGACGAGTTGATCGCCGCAACGGCGAATCCGCCGCCGCGCCACTGACCCCGACAGGACGGCGCGCCGGCATCGAGCGAGAGAGAAGGCCATGGAACGAGCGACGGCATATAATCGGATCGAGATGTTGCAGGTGGCGGATACCGTTGCCCGCGAGAAGTCGATCGACCGCGAGCAGGTGCTCGAGGCGATGGAGCAGGCGCTCCAGAAGGCGGCGAAGGCGAAATACGGCCACGAACACGACATCCGCGCCCATATCGATCGCCAGAACGGCGAGATCCAGCTCGGCCGCTACCGCCAAGTCGCCGATCCGATCGAGAACGAGGCGACGCAGATCAGTTTGGAAGAGGCCGCGGCGAAGAATCCCGACGCCAAGCTGGGCGACTACATCGTCGATGCGCTGCCGCCGATCGAGTTCGGCCGCATCAACGCGCAGACCGCCAAGCAAGTGATCGTTCAGCGCGTGCGCGAGGCCGAGCGCAAGCGCCAATACAACGAATACAAGGACCGCGTCGGCGAAATCGTCAACGGCATCGTCAAGCGCGTCGAGTTCGGCAATGTCACGGTCGACCTCGGCCGCGCCGAGGCGATCCTGCGCCGCGATGAATGCATCCCGCGCGAATCCTTCAAGGTCTCGGACCGCGTGCGCGCATATATCTACGACGTGCGCGAGGAGACGCGTGGGCCGCAGATCTTCCTGTCGCGCACGAATCCGCAGTTCATGGCCAAGCTGTTCGCGCAGGAAGTGCCGGAAATCTACGACGGCATCATCGAAATCAAGGCCGTTGCGCGCGATCCCGGCAGCCGCGCCAAGATTGCGGTGATCTCCAACGATTCCTCGATCGATCCCGTCGGCGCCTGCGTCGGCATGCGCGGCAGCCGCGTCCAGGCCGTGGTCGCCGAGCTACAGGGCGAGAAGATCGACATCATCCCGTGGTCGCAGGACCCGGCGACGTTCGTCGTGAACGCATTGGCGCCGGCCGAAGTGGCGAAGGTCGTGCTCGATGAGGAGGCGCGCCGTATTGAAGTCGTTGTGCCGGATGACCAGCTCTCTCTAGCCATCGGCCGCCGCGGCCAGAACGTGCGGCTTGCATCGATGCTCACCGGCTGGGCCATAGACATCCTCACCGAGCAGGAAGAATCCGAGCGCCGCCAGGAGGAGTTCAAGTCGCGCTCCGCCCTGTTCGTCGAAGCGCTCGATGTCGACGATGTGATCGCGGGCCTTCTCGTGACCGAGGGTTTCACCAAGGTCGAGGACGTGGCGCTGGTCGCGACCGAGGATCTCGCGGGGATCGAAGGCTTCGACGACGGCATCGCGGAAGAGCTCAAGAATCGCGCTGAAGCCTGGATCGAGGCGCAGAACGAGAAGATGACTGCGCGCTACAAGGAGCTCGGCGTCCAGGACGACGTCGCCGCAATCGAGGGGCTGACGCCCACAGGTCTCGTCAAGCTTGGCGAGAAGGGGGTCAAGACGCTCGACGATCTGGGCGACCTCGCGGGCGACGAGCTGCGCGAGATACTCGGCAAGGACGAGCTGGACGAGGAAGAGGCTAACCGGATCATCATGGCCGCACGCGCACATTGGTTTGCTGAGGAAGGCGCCGCAGGGGAGACCAGGACCGCTTGAATACCGAAGCGCAGCCGATCGAGACGGAACGCGGAAAAGCGGGCGGGGCGCCCGAACGCCGCTGTATCGTGACGGGAGAGGTTCTCCCGCGCGAATCCCTGATCCGATTCGTCGTGCGTCCGGCTGAGGCGGGCGCCAGCGGCGAGCTGGTGCCCGATCTCGAAGGACGCCTGCCGGGCCGCGGTTTGTGGATCACCGCGCGGCGCGATATAGTTGAGCGCGCGGTCGCGAAGAATTCCTTCGCCAGGGCAGCGCACGCACCCGTCGCAGTATCACCGGATCTGGCAGATCGCCTCGAGGCGCTCCTGGTTCGGCGCTGCATCGATCATCTGGGATTGGCGCGCCGCGCCGGCCAGGCGGTTGCCGGGTTCGAGCAGGTGCGGGCATGGCTCGATCGCGGCCGCGCAGGCGCCGTGGTCGAGGCGAGCGACGGTGCCGCGGACGGCCAGCGCAAGGTGCTGGCGCTGGCGGTCGGGCTGCCGACGGTCCGAGTGCTCGCCGGCTGGGAGTTGGGATCGGCCTTTGGCCGCGACTGGATTGGCCACGTGGCGCTCGCTCCGGGGCGGATCGCAGGGGGATTGTGCCGCGAGGCGGCCCGGCTTGCCGGGTTCCGCGCCGCGGCTTGAGATCAGATCGAACACCGCATGATGACGGACGGGTGATGACGGATACGAAGGAACAGGACGCGAAGAAGCGGCTGGGGCTTGCCCCCAAGGGAAAGCTCGAGCTGCGCTCGCACGAGACCGGACATGTGCGGCAGAGCTTCTCGCATGGCCGCAGCAAGACCGTTCAGGTCGAGGTCAAGAAGAAGCGCGTCTTCGGCACGAACTCGGGTGCCGCGGAGCCCAAGGCCCGCGAAGCGGCTGCTCCTGAGCGTGCGCCGAGCGCGCCGGCGGCGCCGCAGGCCCCGGCCCTGAAGCGGCCGCAGGTGCTGCGCGCCCTCACCGACGAGGAGCGCGCCGCCCGCACGCGCGCGCTGCACGATGCGCGCCGCGCCGATACGGAGGCGCGCCGCCGTGACGAGTCCGAAGCCATGCGCCGCGCCGAGGAAGAGCGCCGCCGCGCGGAAGAGGAACGTCGCCTGCGCGAGGAGCAGGAGCGCAAGCAGCTCGAGGAAGCCGCCCGCCTGCGCGCCGAAGAAGAAGCGCGCCGCAAGGCCGAGGAAGATGCCAAGCGTCAAGCGGCCGAAGAGGAGGCGAAGCGTCGCAAGGCCGCCGAGGAATCCGGTCGCACCGCTGCCGCCAAGCTCGGCACCGTCGCCGAGGAGGAGGAAGAAGCGCGGCCCCGCCGGCCAGGCCTTCCGCCCAAGCGTCCCGTCGTGGCGCCGCGCCGCGATGAACCGCGCCGCCGCCAGGGCAAGATAACTCTGAACCAGGCGCTCAGCGACGACGAGCAGATCCGCGTTCGCTCGATCGCGGCCATGCGTCGCCGTGCGGAGAAAGAGCGGCGCAGCCACATCCAGCAAGGCCCCGCGGCGAAGATCGTGCGCGAAGTCGTCGTGCCTGAGGCGATCACGGTTCAGGAGCTCGCCAACCGCATGGCGGAGCGCAGCGTCGACGTGATCAAGGCGCTGATGAAGATGGGCGTGATGGCGACGATCAACCAGACGATCGACGCCGACACAGCGGAGCTGCTGGTGACCGAGTTCGGCCACAAGATCCGCCGCGTGGCGGAGTCGGATGTCGAGATCGGTCTGGGCGGTGCCGCCGACGTCGACGAGGCGCTGCAGCCGCGCGCACCCGTAGTGACGATCATGGGCCATGTCGACCACGGCAAGACGTCGCTGCTGGACGCGCTGCGCGAGACCGACGTCGCCAAGCACGAGGCGGGCGGCATCACGCAGCATATCGGCGCCTACCAGGTGCAGCTCAAATCCGGCAAGCAGATTACCTTCCTCGACACGCCGGGCCACGAGGCCTTTACGGCAATGCGCGCGCGGGGTGCTTCGGTCACCGACATCGTCGTGCTGGTCGTGGCAGCCGATGACGGCATCCAGCCGCAGACTGTCGAGGCGATCAACCACGCCAAGGCGGCGAGGGTGCCGATCGTGGTGGCGATCAACAAAGTCGACAAGCCCGATGCCGATCCCGAGCGCGTGAAGCGCGACCTGCTGCAGCATGAAGTGGCGCTCGAGGGCTACGGCGGCGACGTTCTCGGCATCGAGGTGTCGGCGCTGAAGAAGACCGGGCTCGACAAACTCGAGGAGGCCATCCTGCTGCAGGCCGAGTTGCTCGACCTGCGCTCCAATCCTGAGCGCGCCGCGCAGGGCGTCGTCGTGGAGGCGAAGCTGGAGCGCGGCCGCGGCTCCGTCGCGACCGTGCTGGTGCAGCGCGGCACGCTCCATCGGGGCGACATCTTCGTCGCTGGTTCCGAATGGGGCAAGGTGCGCGCCCTGATCAACGACAAGGGCCGCGAAGTCGAAACGGCGGGGCCCTCGGCGCCCGTGGAAGTGCTCGGCCTGAACGGCACGCCGTCGGCAGGCGATGAGTTCACTGTGGTCGAGAGCGAAGCCCGCGCACGCGAGGTCACGGCCTTCCGCCAGCGCAAGAGCCGCGATGCGCGTGCCGCGGCGGGCTCCCGCGGCACCTTGGAGCAGATGTTCTCGAGGATCTCCGAAGGGACCGCGAAGGAGCTTGGCGTCGTCGTCAAGACCGACGTGCAGGGCTCGCTGGAGGCGATCACGGGGACGCTTACCAAGCTTTCGACCAACGAGGTCGCCGTGCGATTGCTGCATGGTGCCGTCGGTGCCATCACGGAAGGGGACATCGCGCTCGCCAAGGCGTCCAATGGCATCGTCGTTGGCTTCAATGTGCGCGCGTCGCCGCAGGCGCGCGAGATTGCGCGCCGGGACGGCGTCGAGATCCGCTACTACTCGATCATCTACAACATCATCGACGACGTGAAGGCGGCGCTCTCCGGCCTGCTGGCGCCGACATTGCGCGAGAAGTTCCTCGGCAATGCAGAGATTCGCGAGGTGTTCGACATATCGAAGGTCGGCAAGGTCGCGGGCTGCCGCGTCACGGAAGGCATGGTCAAGCGCGGCGCCAAGGTGCGTCTGCTGCGCGACAACGTCGTCATTCACGAAGGCACGCTCAAGACGCTGCGCCGCTTCAAGGACGAGGTGCGCGAGGTCCAGGAAGGCTACGAATGCGGCATGGCGTTCGAGAACTACCAGGACATCCGCAAGGGCGACGTCATCGAAGCCTTCGAGATGGAGCAGGTCGCGCGCGCGCTGTAGGGCGCAGCGACCGACGAGAATCCGAAGGGGCGGGTGCAAACCGCCCCTTTTTCTTTGCGATACGGCCGTGCGCGCCGCGGT
>DATAAP010000550.1:0-3443 GCA_036260035.1 Alphaproteobacteria bacterium
CCCGCGCCGTGATCACCCGCCGGTCGCGGAAGCAGGCCTCGGCGATCCGCTCGGCCAGGGTCTCGACGAGCTGAACGTGCTCGGCTTCGACGACCACCCGCACCGCCGCAATCAGGTCGTCGTAGCAGACGACGCTGTCAAGCCGGTCGGTGCTCTCGGTATCGAGCACGCCGAGGTCGAGATTGAGGCGGATGCGCTGGCGGCGGCCCTGCTCATGCGCGCGCACGCCGATCGGCGCCGCCATGACGAGGTCGCGCACGAACATATGGCGCAGCCCGGTCGATGCTTCGGCGGGCCGCAGCTCGGTCGGCCGCTGGTGCGACGGATATGCCAAGATCATTCCTCCGGCATCGGGTGGAGCTGCGGCGAGGCCCAATTGAGGTGCTGGCCGCCATCCAGCGCGATCATCTGCCCCGTCATCGACTTCGCCGCAATCATGAAATGGATCGCGGCGCAGATCTCTTCCAGCTTTGCGCTGCGCCGCAGCGGCACGCTAGCGACCTGGCGGTCGAACTGCACCTGGGTCTGGCGGCTGCTCGGTAGGACCGGACCGGGCCCGATCGCGTTAACGCGCACGCGGGGGGCCAGCGCCAGCGCCAGCGTCTGCGTGATCGTCCACAGCCCCGCCTTGCTCACAGTGTAGGACGTGAAATGCGGCGTCACATTCCACACCCGCTGGTCCAGCATATTGACGATCAGTCCGTCCGCGTCCGCCGGCAGGCGCCGCGCGAATTCCTGGCTCAGCACGAAAGGGGCGCGGAGATTGGCCTCCATATGCGCATCCCAGCTCGCGCGCGTGGCGGTCAGCGCATCGTCGCGCTCGAACAGCGAGGCGTTATTGACCAGCAGGCACGGCGGCCCGAGCGCGTCCGCCAAGGCCGCAACCAGGGTCGTCGTGTCTCTCTCGCGCCCGAGATCGGCGCGCAGCGCCACGGCGCGTCCACCCTTCGCCTTGATCGCGCCGACCACCTCTTCCGCCTCTTTGCGCGAACGGTGGTAGTGCACGCCGACGCCGAAGCCATGCGCCGCGAGATTCAGCGCGATGGCGCGGCCGATGCGGCGCGCGGCGCCGGTGACGAGGGCGGTCTGGGGCGGGGTGGCGGACATGGACGCTCAACAATGCGGAACGCAGGCAATGCGATCAAGCGCCGGCACGCCTGTCCGGGAAGATAAAGAACGACAGGCCCGCGGCACCAGTCATCGCCGCTATCGTCGCGAAGGCCAGCGCATAGCTGCCGGTCGACGAAACGATCGCGCTGAACAGGACCGGTGCTGCGACAACGCCGCTGAAGGTGACGAACGACGTGCCGCCGGTCGCCTCGCCTGCGCGGCCGGGCGGCGCCAGCCGAGCGATCTGGGCGAGGTACACGCCGTTCCACGCCACGGCGGTGCCGCCGAAGACGATGCACACCGCGAAGATCGCTGGTAGCGGCCAAGCGGGCGTGAACAGGCCGGTGGTCAGTGCCGCCGCCGTCATGATGACGCCCAGGCCTCCGAGCACATGGCGCGGCTTCGCGAGCCGGTCGGCGACGATGCCCCAGATGATGCGGCCGCTGGCGCCGGCGATCTGCGCCGCCGACAACACGATGCCGGCGAGCACCAGTGGTATGCCGACGTCATGGTGGAGGTAGATGACGAGAAAGGCGCTCAAGGCCGACTGCATGCCCGAATACGCGAAGGATACCAGCGCCATCCGGCGCAGTGCTGCATCCAGGAAGACGAGCCGCAGCGGCCCGGCGAACAAGCCTCCGGCGAAGATGCGGCGCGTGCGGTCGCGCGCGACGTCCACGCGCTCGCGTGCCGGCTGCACGAGCAGCACAAGGACGACGCAGGCGGCCGCCGTGGCCAAGGCGGCCTGCTGCCAGCCGATCGCGAGCGCCAGGCTGGGTAGGATGGCGCCGGCGAGCATGTTGCCGATCGGCACGCCGGTCTGACGGATCGAGAAGAGTAGGTTCATCCACCTCGGCGGCGCGCCTTGCGCCAGCATGGTGCTCGAGGCCGGAGTCGGCGGTCCGTAGGCCATGCCCATCAGCACGGCGTTCGCAAGCAGTGCAAGCGGATGGCCGGTCGCGGCGCAAGCGAGCGCGGTCGCGGCGATGGCGAGGCAGACCTGGCTGACGCGCAGCGGCCCGAAGCGCGCGATGATCCCGCCGCTGATCAGGCTGGAGCACGCCGCGATCGCGTAGATCGCGGCGACATAGACGCCGACATAGATGGCCTCGACCCCGAAATCAGCCGCCGCGAGCGGTGCCAGAACCGGACCGGCAAGGCCGGCCATCGAAATGAAGATCTGGATCGCCAGACTGGCGAACAGCGCCGGCCAGACACTGATCCGGGGGGTGGGAGCGGACAGGGCGTGAATCGCGGGTTATGGGCTCACCGCAGTGTGTGGGCTCGGCCAGGCCGAATCAAACGCGCCGCCGGTCTGTCTCGCATGCAGCGCGCGCGGGGCGCGCGCGGGCATTGCGGCAGCTGCACGTTGATGCAATGCTTGGCTCGATCGTTCACTCCTGATGAGGACTTCGTTGTGACACGCAGCCTGCTTGCAGGACTTTCCGCTGTTGTCCTCGGTGCCGGCCTGGTTGCCGGCCCGGCGACGGCAGGCCCGACCCTCGACGCCGTGAAGGCGAAGGGCTTCGTGCAGTGCGGCGTGAACGGCGCCGTGCCCGGCTTCTCCGCCCCGGACTCGCGCGGCAACTGGACCGGCATCGACGTCGATCTCTGTAAGGCGATCGCTGCCGCGGTGTTCGGCGAAGCCGGCAAGGTGAAATTCACACCGGTGACGGCGCAGCAGCGTTTCGTCGCCCTGCAGTCGGGCGAGATCGACGTGCTGACGCGCAACGCGACGCAGACGCTGATGCGCGACACGGCGCTCGGCTTCAACCTGGCCGGTGTCAACTTCTATGACGGCCAGGGCTTCATCGTGCCGAAGAAGCTGGGGGTGAAGAGCGCCAAAGAGCTCAACGGTGCTACCGTCTGCGTTCAACCTGGCACCACGACCGAGCTCAACCTCGCGGACTATTTCCGCAGCAATGGCATGAGCTTCACCGCCGTCGTGCTGGAGCGCGTCGAGGAAAACATCGCGGCCTATGTTTCGGGCCGCTGCGACGTCTACACCACCGATGCTTCGCAGCTGGCGTCGATCCGAGTCACGGCGACGAACAATCCCGAGGACCACGTCATCCTGCCCGAGCGCATCTCCAAGGAGCCGCTGGGGCCCATGGTGCGCCATGGCGACGACCAGTGGTTCGATGTCGTCAAATGGGCGCTCGCCGCGATGATCGAGGCGGAGGAGCTCGGCATCTCGCAGAGCAATGTCGATGAGATGCTGAAGAGCTCAAACCCCGCCATCCAGCGCGTACTGGGCGTGCAGCCCGGCTTCGGCAAGGCGCTCGGCCTCGACGAGAAATGGGCCTACAACATTATCAAGCAGGTTGGGAATT
>DATAAP010000551.1:0-2922 GCA_036260035.1 Alphaproteobacteria bacterium
GGCCAGGACCACCGCCACGTTGCCGATGGCGTCGTTGCGCGAGCAGATCCAGACGGATCGCATGTTCGCGTCTCCCGTGCGGAAGCGGAAGAGCATTGCAGCAACGCCGACGTTCGCTAGCAGTGCGAGCACGCCGATGGCGCCCATGACCTGCGCTTCGGGGACGGTTCCGGCCAAGCTGTGCCACATCGCCGTTCCAAGGACCCACAGCCCGAAAATGCCCAGGGTGGCCCCTTTGACGATGGCCGCCCGCGCGCGCCAGCCCAGCGCCAGCCCGGCCACGCCGAGGCTGACGGCGTAGTTGAACGCGTCGCCAAAGAAATCCAATGCGTCGGCTTGAAGCGAGGTCGACCCGGCCGCGACGCCAGCGGCGATCTCGAAGCAGAACATGGAAGCGTTGACAGTGAGCGCGATCCACAGCGCGCGACGCCAGGCGGGGCTGTTGTTCGTCTTGGAGCAACCGGAGTGCGTGCAGCAGGCTGCCATTCGCGACCTTGGCCTATGCGATACGACTCTTTTATTTATTTTATATGGCGCGTCAGTTCGTCGGAGTACCGGTGCCGCCATCAGGTCGCGGCACATCGGCAATCGCGGTGCTGTCATGCTTGTCGGCGCCGGACGGCAGGCCCGCCATGCGGTCGCCGTTGCGCGCCAGCATCCAGAATGCGACGTCGCGGTGCACGACCGGCGCCTGCAGGTCGCGGAACAGCATGTGGTAGCCGTCGCGGTAGAGCGCCACGCGGCGGTCGGCCTCGCCCTTGGGCGGCATGCGCGTGAGCATCAGGCCGGTCGGACCCGATGGGATCAGGTTGTCATGCTTGCCGAGCAGGATCAGCGCGTCGCGGTCGAACTTGGCCGCAGCCTCAAGCGCATCGTCCATCAGGCCGATCAGGCCGTAGAAGGCGTCGATGCGCGTCTCCTTGATCACTAGCGGATCGCGGCCGAGCGCGATCAGCATCTCGATGTTGTCTGAGGGCGTGAAGCCGAGGTTCGGCGGTGGTCGGCCCGCGAGCCACGGCACCGTGTGCGCGCTGAGCCACAAGCCGATGCGGCCGAACACGTTGATCGTCTCGCGTCCGCGCACCGCCGGTGCTGACAGGATCAGACCCTGGGCCTCTTTCAGCTTGCCCTCCGCGACGGCCACCATGATGACCGCACCGCCCATGCTCTCGCCGACGACGAAGAGCGGCGTGCCGGGATGCCGTTGTGCGATCAGTTTCGTCGCGGTGCCGACATCCGCGACCAGAGTCTCCGTTCCGGGCCACATGCCGCGATCGGGCGCCTTCCCGAAGCCGCGCTGGTCGTAGGCATAGGTGGCGATGCCGTCCTTGACCCAAGCGCGAGCCGGGATTGCGAAGGCGTTCGAATAGTCGTTGAAGCCGTGCAGGGCGACCACCACGGCGCGAGGCGCCTCGTCGGGCAGCCAGGCCTTCAGCGGTAGGTTCGCACCGTCGGCCATAACGATGCGGTCGGCCAAAAGCGCCGGCGCCTGCGTGACCGGCCCCATCGGCGCCAAGCGCGGCGCGCAGGCCGATAGCAGCAGGAATAGCGCGAGAAGAAGTCGACTGCGCATCAGCCGTGCCCTTGCTCCGCGGGAGCGGGGCGCCGGGTTAACTCCAGGAAAATGTCCTCGAGGTCGCTCTCTTCGGTCGAAACGTCGACGATGCCGATGCCCGCCTCCTGCAGCGCCGCGAACAGCGCACCGGCCCTCGTGCGGCTTGGCTCATAGCGAAACGTGAGCCGCCGTGCGCCATCGCGCTGCGGCGCGTAAGACGCGAGCGACTCGGGCACGGCGTCGAGATCGCGGTCAATGGTAACGTGCAGTGTCTTGCTGTCGAGCCGCGCGATCAGCGCGTGCTTGGTGTCGAGCGCCACCAGTTTGCCATGGTTGATGATGGCGATGCGGTCGCACAGCTCCTCGGCTTCGGGCAAGTAGTGCGTGGTCAGCAACACCGTGGTGCCGCGCGCGTTCAGCTCGCGCACATAGCTCCACAGGTGCTGTCGCAGCTCGACATCGACGCCAGCGGTCGGCTCGTCGAGCACGAGGACCGGCGGCGCATGCACCAGCGCCTTGGCGACCAGCAGCCGCCGCCGCATGCCGCCCGACAGCGTGCGGGCATAGGCATCGGCCTTGTCGGCCAGTCCGACGGCGCGCAGGATCTCGTCGGTGCGGCGCTCGGCGCGCGGCACACCGTAGAGGCCGGCCTGCACGTCCAGCAGCTCGCGCGGCGTGAAGAAAGCATCGAGGTTCAGCTCCTGCGGTACTACGCCGATGGCAGCACGGATGCCGCGCGGGCTGCCGTCGAGATCGATGTCCCAGATGCGGACGCTGCCGGTGGTCTTGTTGACCAGCCCGGCCATGATGTTGATCAGGGTCGACTTGCCGGCCCCGTTGGGGCCGAGCAGGCCGAACAGCTCGCCGCGGCGCACGCTGAGGCTGATGCCGTCAAGTGCCCGCTTGGTGTGGCCCTTGTCGCCGCGGTAGACCTTGACCAAGTTGCGGATCTCGACCGCGTATTCGGGAATGTCGGAGGCTTGGAGGACGGGCGCCGAGGGGATCTGGGCGTCCTGGGGCAGGTCGGAAACGCTGAGTGCCATGGATTTGGCAGTATAACACGAGCACCGCCCCACCATTGCAAGCCTGCGCGCAATCGCTATGATCGCGCCCGCTTCGGCATCGACGATCGGACAGCGAAATGGCCCAGCCCGCGCCGCAACCCCCTGAGATCATTGAAGTCGACACCAAGACGGTCTGGTGCGACGGCGGCGGCGGCGCGCTCGGCCATCCGCGCATCTACATGAACCTAAGCGCCGACGGTAAGGCCGAGTGCGGCTATTGCGACCGCCTGTTCGTCCTCAAGCCCGGCCTGAAGCTCTCCGACGCGCACTGACCCCTGGCCGGGGTAGCGCCGCCGCCGCGCA
>DATAAP010000552.1:0-4078 GCA_036260035.1 Alphaproteobacteria bacterium
GGGGTCGAGGGGTGGCGCGGAGGATCTGCGTGAGCACGCGTGTATGGTATCTCAGCCCGGTCACGCACATGCGCGGCCCCAGCATCCATTTGGCGACCATATCGACCTCGGCGGGCGTGCACACGCCGCTGGAGATCAGATGATAGGCCTCGTGCAGGATCGCGTGCTGCAGGCGGTTGACAAGAAAGCCTGGCACCGCGCGCATCTGCACGATCGGGTCCTTGCCGGTGCGGCGGATCGCGTCGGCAACGCGGTCGATCACCGCGCGCGGCGTCTGCGGGCCGGCGATCACCTCGACCATCGGAAAGACATCGGCCGGCTGGAAGTAATGAATGCCGCAGAAGCGTTCGGGCGCCTTGAGCTCGGCGGCTAAGTCTTCAAGCATCAACCCCGAGGTGTTGGTTCCGACGACCACCGAGGGCGGATAGGCCGCCTCGACCGCCTGGTAAATCTCGCGCTTGCGCGCAACCTCCTCTTCGACCGTCTCGATCACGAGGTCGGGCACTTCCTTCGGCAGAGCGTCGGCTGCTCTCACGCCCTTCGGCAGGTCGGCCAGCGCCTTCGCGCGCCGGCTCAGTACCCAAGTCTCGAACCCGCCATCGGCGAAGGACTTCGCGATCCCCCGCCCCATCACGCCATACCCCGCCACCAGCACACGCTTGATCGGTTCCATTCGTCTCCAGCCCCAAACACTCCCGTACGGAGGGCGAAGCCTCACCCCTGCACGCGCCGCACGGCATGAGTGGCTGTGCTACCCTATATCCGCCCACAAGGATAGAGGGGCAAGCCTCGGCGCGCGCGCCTTACACCAGGTTGCGCCGCTGCACCTAAACACTCTATATCCCCTCGCATGAAGACTTACGCGATCGCGGCGATCCCGGGTGATGGCATCGGCACGGAGGTTGTTGCCGCAGGCGTCGAAGTGCTGAACGCGATCGCCAAGCGCGATGGCGGGCTCGCATTCAAGTTCGACCGTTTCGACTGGGGCGGCGAGTACTACAAGAAGCACGGTCGCATGATGCCGGAGAACGGCCGCGACCTGATCAGGAACCACGACGCCATCCTGTTCGGCTCGGCCGGGCATCCCGACATTCCGGATCACATCACGCTCTGGGGCCTGCGGCTCGCCATCTGCCAGCCTTTCGACCAGTACGCCAATGTGCGCCCGACGCGCATCTTGCCGGGGATCACGTCGCCGCTGCGCAACGTGAAGGACAAGGAGCTCGACTGGGTGATCGTGCGCGAGAACTCGGAGGGCGAGTATGCCGGCGTCGGCGGCCGCGTCCACCAAGGCTCCCCCCTGGAGGCCGCGAGCGATGTGTCCATGTTCACCCGTCGCGGCGTCGAACGGATCATGCGGTTCGCCTTCCGTCTGGCGCAGTCGCGGCCCAGGAAGCTGCTGACCGTCGTCACCAAGTCGAACGCGCAGCGGCACGCCATGGTGATGTGGGACGAGATCGCAGCCCAAATCGCCACCGAGTTCAAGGGCGTGACCTGGGACAAGATGCTCGTCGATGCCATGACCATGCGCATGGTCATGCGGCCCGAGACGATCGACACGGTCGTGGCGACCAACCTGCACGCGGACATTCTGTCCGATCTGGCGGCGGCACTCGCCGGCTCGCTCGGCATAGCGCCGACCGCTAACCTGAATCCCGAGCGCACCTTTCCGTCGATGTTCGAGCCGATCCATGGCTCGGCGTTCGACATCATGGGTAAGGGCGTCGCCAACCCCATCGGCACATTCTGGTCAGCCGTGATGATGCTCGACCATCTGGGCGAGGGCGCGGCAGCCGCCCGCCTCATGCTGGCGATCGAGCGGGTGACCGCGGACAAGCGCTTCCACACGCCTGATCTGGGCGGCAAGGCCAGAACGGCCGACGTGACGGCGGGCGTGATCGACGCCATTCACGGTGCAAACGCCTAACGGGTTCGCACAAGGTCCCGGATCGGGCCGGCTAGGCGATACGTGTCCTCGACCAGGCGCAGTGTCTCGAGATTGTCGGCGGGCGCCGTTTCGAACGCGGCGCCGGATTCTAGGCATTCGACGAAATGGCGAATGCAGGCATCGAAGCTTGCCTGGTAGATCTCGTCGCGGTCGTAGGCGATCGACGCGCTCTCCGCGCCTGACAGGCGCAGCTTGAGATCCGCGAAGCGGAGCGTACAGCGCGTGCCGACGATCTCCAGTTCCTCGCTTGAGCGCGCCGGGTAGCCCGGCGCCGCGCCGTCGCCATCCATTGTGACCAGCACGCCATCCGGCGTGGCTGCGACGATGACCGCACTATCCTCGCCGATGACGGCAGGGCAAACGCGGCCGAGCCGGGCGGCGACCACCCGCATCGGCCCGACCAGCCAGCGCATCACGTCCATCTGGTGGATGAAGGATTCGGCGACAAAGAGGCGCCTCTCCTTCGCCATGAAGGGCTGCCGCACCAGCGAGGGATACTTGCCCTCGACATCCGGCAGGAAACCCGACGCGCGCATCACCATCCGCGCACCACGGATCGTGCCGACGCGCCCCTCGTCCAACCAGCGCTTAGCCTGCCGGTAGTTCGGCCGGAAGCGCCAGTTCTCATGCACCATCAGGCGGCTCCGCGCACCGACCTCCGCCACGAGGGCTTCCGCCTCCTCCAGGGTCGGCGTAAGGGGTTTCTGGCACAGGACCGCGAGGCCGCGCGCGGCGGCCTGCCGCACATGCTCGGCATGGCACTCGCGCGGCGAAGCGATGTCGACGGCGTCGAGCTTCTCGTTCGCTAGCATCGCCGCGGCATCCGTATGGACGCACTGAATGCCGAAAGCCTTCGCCCGCTCCTCGGCCCGAGCACGATCTGGATCGCAGATGGCGACCACCTTCGCCTGTTGAAGCCGCGACCACGCGGTCAGGTGATACGGGCTGATCATGCCGGCGCCGATCAGCCCGACGCGCAAGGCGGCCATCTCAATCCACGAAGGCGATGGGGTTCTTGGCAAGGTAGTCCGGCAGCCAGGCAGGCGTCTTGGCGCCGCCGGCCACTGCTGCGTCCATGTCCTTCTCCTTCGCCTTGACGCCTTCGAGCGCCTTCAGCACAGCGGGGATGGTCGCATGCGGCACGACGACCACGCCGTTGCGGTCGCCGACGACAATGTCACCCGAGTCGATCACCACGCCGCCGATACTGACTGGAAAGCCGATCCTGCCCGGTCCGTTCTTGAACGGCGAGTTCGGCGTCAGCCCGCGCGCATAGACCGGCAGCCCAACCTGCTCCAGCCCGTCGATGTCGCGCACCATGCCGTCGGTGACGACCGCGACAATCCCAGCATTGCGCGCCATGCCCACCATGATGTCGCCGACCACCGCAACACTCTCGCAATTCTCCGCCGCGACTACCAGCACGTCGCCAGGCTTGGCGAGGCTGATGGCAGCGTACGGCACCAGATTGTCGCTCGGCGGCGTTGCCACGGTCAGCGCCGAGCCGACGAAGGCCGGCGCGTCGAGGAGCGGCCGGATGCGGTGGTCGATGGCGCCGCGGCGCCCTTGCGCATCGGCGACGAAGCCGGTCGGCACGCCGGCGAATCGGCGAAGAATATCGGAACCGGGCCGCGGAATGTCGCGGCGAGCGATGAGCGTGCTCATAGATGGACCTGCTGGATCAGAGGAAACCGAAGACAAAGGACCGTGCGGGGAACCTTGGACGTTGGCAGCGAAATTGTCCACAATCCGCCGCAACGATTACTGGGCGGGAAACAGACATGCTGCTGGGCTGCATCGCCGACGACTTCACGGGCGCCACCGATCTGGCGCTGATGCTCTCGCGCAACGGACTGGAGACAGTGCAGACGATCGGCACGCCGCACGGCGCCATGCCGGAGGCCGAGGCGGTGGTGATCGCGCTCAAGAGCCGCACGATCCGGGCCGAGGACGCGGTGGCACAATCGCTCGAAGCGCTGCGGGCCCTGCAGGCCGCGGGGGCGAAGCAGATCTTCTTCAAATACTGCTCGACCTTCGATTCGACCCCAGCCGGCAATATCGGCCCGGTGGCGGATGCACTGCTCGACGCGCTCGGCGCCGACTTCACCATCGCCTGCCCGGCCTTCCCCG
>DATAAP010000553.1:0-21731 GCA_036260035.1 Alphaproteobacteria bacterium
CTGCGGCAGCGGTGTGACACAGCGGCTGCTCGGCGCCGGCACGAACGGCGCGCAGATCGATGCGGTGCTGCTCACGCATCTCCATTCCGACCATGTCGTCGATCTCTTCCAGCTCGTGATCTCGAGCTGGCACCAGGCGCGTGACCGTGCGCAGCGCGTACTCGGCCCGTCCGGGACCAAGCGCATGGTCGAGGCGATGCTGACGATGTGGAAGCCGGAATATGAGCAGCGGATCGCGCATGAGAGGCGCCCGTCGACACGCGCGCTTGAGATCGACGTCACCGAGTTCACCGAAGGCGAGATCTGGGCGTCGGGCGGGGTGCGGATCTCGGCCGTCGCCGTGCGGCACCAGCCGGTGAAGTTCGCCTACGGATTCGTCTTCGAGGCCGACGGGCGGCGGCTCGTGTTCAGCGGCGACACGGCTTATTGCCCGGAGCTGATCGCGGCGGGCAGAGGGGCCGACGTGCTGGTCCACGAATGCTTCATTCATGGCCTCATGAAGCCGGGTGCGGGCCGCACCGCGGAAGGTCTTGCCGCGGTCGCGAGCTATCACACGCTATCGCACGAGGTCGGCAAGGTCGCCGCTGCAATGGCCGCGCGCTGCCTGGTGCTGAACCACTTCGTGCCGGTCAGCTTCGACCGCGCAGCGCTCCTGGCCGAAGTGCGGCGCGACTATGGCGGCCCGATCGTGATCGGCGAGGACCTCATGAGCCTCGACCTTGCGACCGGCATGCTGCTGCATGCCAACGGCGCGATCGGGATCGAAGCGCTGGCGCCTTAACACTCGAACAGCGAGAAAACGCTTCACCCCACCCGTGCAGGCAGTTATCCATCACCACCCATGCTCATCTGAGGAAGACGATGCTTATTGCCGCCAGCGAATTGCGCCGCACGGTTCATGTGATCTGTGTTGCGGCGGGTTCCAATGATAAGGAAGCCACGCTGGTGGCGGAGCAACTTGTGGAAGCCAATCTCCGCGGCCACGACTCCCACGGTATCGGCATGCTGCCGCAGTACATCCAGAACGTCCGCAAGGGAACGCTACGGCCCAACCAGCACATCAAGATTCTGTCCGACCGCGGCTCGATCCTCAGCATCGACGGCCAGTGGGGCTATGGGCAGACCATCGGCACGGAAGCGATGGACGCGGGGATTGCCAAGGCACGCCAGACGGGCCTCGCATTGGTCGCACTGCGCAATTCGCACCACCTCGGGCGGATCGGGACCTGGGCCGAGCAATGCCTGGAGGCGAATTTCGTGTCCATGCATCTCGTCAACGTGATCGGCTCGCCGCCGCGCGTAGCGCCGTTCGGCGGCAGCGATGCGCGGTTCGGTACGAACCCGGTCTGCATCGGCGTGCCGGCTGGCGAAGGCGAACCCGTGGTGCTCGACATGGCGACCAGCCGCATCGCCATGGGCAAGGCGCGCGTCGCGAAGAACAAGGGCGAGCAGGTGGCGGATGGCTGCCTGATCGATTCGCAGGGCTATCCGACGCGCAATCCGAAGGTCGTGTTCGAGCCGCCGATCGGCGCGCTGCTGCCGTTCGGCGAGCACAAGGGCTCCGGCCTTGCGCTGATGTGCGAATTGCTGGGCGCAGCGCTTACCGGTGGCATCACCATTCCGCCGGGCCGCGATCGCCCGAGTGCCATCATCAACAACATGCTATCGATCATCATCGACCCTGGCGCGCTCGGATCGGCTTCGGCGTTCCGGGCAGAGGTCGAGCGCGTGAAAGCGTGGGTGAAGGCATCACCGCCGGCACCGGGCACGAAGGCCGTGATGGTGGCTGGCGAGCCGGAACGGAACATACGGGTCCGGCGTCTGGCCGAGGGAATCCCGGTCGATGCTGAGACTTGGCGCGAAATCGTCGAGGCAGCGCAGTCTGTGGGAGTGGAGCGTAGTGCCTTGGCGGCCCCGGGAGCGGCGTGACACGCCGCGCGTGCGATGAATCCGTGGCGGCAGTTCTGGGGACGCGCGCACCGCATCTATGTCAATGACCGACACCGCGCCGTGCACTACCGGCGCGTTGCGGACGACATTCTGTCAGTGCTGCCCGATCGCGCCGAAGCCACGGTGCTCGACTATGGGTGCGGCGACGCGTTCGAGGCAGCGCGCGTTGCCGCGCGCACGCAGCATCTCTACCTGTTCGACGCGGTGCCCGAGGTCGTAGCGCGGCTGCGCGAGCGTTTCGCCGGCCAGCCGCGGATCACCGTGCTCGGCGAGGCGGAGCTGGCGGCATCTGAACCGAGCTCGATGGACCTGATCGTGGTCAATTCGGTCGTTCAGTATCTGCAGCCCGCAGAACTCGCGGCGATGCTCGATACGGCGCGCCGGCTCCTGCGCGCCGAGGGCACCCTGGTCGTCGCCGACGTTATCGATCCAGATGCTGGCGCCGCGGCCGACATAGCGGCGTTGCTTCGCTGCGCGGCGGCGCATGGGTTTCTGATCGCCGCATTGGGCGGCCTGGTTGCGACGTTCTTCTCGGACTATCGCCGCCTTCGGCAGTCGGTGGGCCTGGCGACATATCGCGAGGCGGAGTTCCTGCGCATTCTCTTAGAGGCCGGCTTCGCGGCGCGGCGGCGCGAGAGCAATTTCGGATTCAACCCGGCGCGGATGACCTTCCTGGCGACCCTGCGGCGCTGAAGGTTGAGAGCGTAACGCCGGCCTCCGCGAGATCGCTCTCGAACGCGTCGCTGGCCAAGTAGCGAAATTCCTCCTCGCGCGCCGTCGTGATGCGGTCCGCCGCGGCGAGCTCGGCATCGGCGAGCCCGGCATGGCACATGACCAGCAGGCCGTCCGGCGCATCGCGCAGGAAGGCGCGGACGAGGTCGCGGTACGGGACCTTCTCGTCGAAGTCCCGCACGCCGGCGAAGCGCCGGTTCGCGGGGATTCCGGCGGCATCCACGCGGCGGCGCAGACCGCGGCCCAGCGCGCTGATCACAATTGCGCGGCGGACGGCGATGCCGCGTCGCAGGATGGCAGTGACCGGCTCGTCGCATACGCGAATATAGGCGCGCGGCAAGCTTCGCCGGATGCGATCGACGACGACCTCGCGCACGATCGGCAGCTGGTGCACATGCAGATGGCCGTCGACGTAGTCCGGCGCGCGGCCAAGGCCGCTGATGAAGCGATTGATCTGGCTGTCGACCTCGCGCTCGACCTCGCTCCGGTCGAGGCGGCGCAGCTCGGCCAGCGCGAGCAGCCGCCCTAGGCTTGGAAGACGGCCAGCTGGCGCCAGCTGCGGCATCGCGGAGAGCGGCGCCGCGTCCGTCAAGGTGAGATGAAGGCCGATATCGGCCCTGCCGATGCGTGATCGCAGCCATTCGGCGTGCTCAGGCCAGAAGCGGCTCGCGGCCATGCAGCTCGTCGCCGAAAGTCGGCCGCGATCGATCAGGTCGAGTATGGCGCGGCTGACTCCGGGAGCGATGGCATAGTCATCGGCGCACAGGATGACGGAAATCGGCTGCCGCTGCGTGTCCGCCATGTCCGTAGCGTCTCAGTTGACCGGTCGGGCGGAACGGCGCACGATTTCGGCAGAAAGAACGGAGGAACACGCCGTCCCGTGCGCGAGACCGCCACCCCTGTCTTATCGGTCATCGTGCCGATGTTCAACGAGGCGTCGAATGTCGACGCGCTGTTCGCCCGGCTCGTCCCGGTGGTGGAAGGGCTGCGGCAGCCTTATGAAATCATCTGTGTCGATGACGGCAGCCGAGATGACACGCTCGCCCGATTGGTTGCGCTGCGGGAGCGGTATCCGGCGCTGAAGGTGGTGGCGCTGTCGCGAAATTTCGGCAAGGAGATCGCATTGACGGCCGGCCTGCAGCACGCGACGGGACGCGCGGCGATCCCGATCGACGCCGACCTGCAGCATCCGCCGGAGATCATTCCGCGGCTGGTCGAGAAGTGGCGCGAGGGCTTCGACGTCGTCTATGCCGTACGCAAGTCGCGCGACACGGATTCCTTCCTGCGGCGTCTGTCGGCAAGCGGCTTTTACTGGATTTTCGAGCGGCTATCGGATGTGCCGCTGCCCAAAGACGCCGGTGACTACCGCTTGCTCGATAGGTGCGTCGTCGACGCGATTAACGCGATGCCGGAACGCTCGCGCTTCATGAAAGGGATTTTCGCCTGGGTCGGCTTCCGGCAGACCGGAGTTGTTTACGACGTGGAGCCCAGGCGCGAAGGGGCGAGCGGCTGGAGTGCCCGCAAGCTGTTCCATTTTGCGGTGGATGGGCTGACTTCTTTCAGCAACTTTCCGCTGATCGCCTGGGGCTATGTCGGCGCCGTCATCGCCAGCACATCCTTAGTCGCCGGCGGGTATTTTGTGCTGCGCACGCTGGTCCACGGCGTCGACGTGCCCGGCTATGCATCGCTGATGGTCGCGGTGCTTTTCTTCGGCGGCGTGCAGCTCATCACCCTCGGCATCATCGGTAGCTATGTCGGCCGCATTTTCCAGGAGGTAAAGCGCCGGCCGCTCTATCTCGTGCGCGAGAAGTACGGCTTCGCGCCGGCCAAGGACGAGCCGGCCCAACCGCCCGTGCGGCTCAGCGCACCATAGAGTGCTGTTCCTCCGGATGAGCGCCGGGGTGGACGCGCACATCAGGCGGCTGAGCCACGCGCATCCGCTCCGGATGCTCTTCGCGCAGCCGGCGGCGGTCTTTAACCACGCTCAGGATCGCGCCCTCGCGTTCCACCGCGATGATCTCGTCGCCTTCGTAAGCATCGTCACAGTTGAGCCGCGTGACCGACACGTAGAAGTCGGCCTCATCGTCGTTCCTTGCCATCTTCAGGAAGGGCGGGAAGAAATAGCTTGCCGAGATGCCGCTGGAGCAGACCGCGACACGGTAGATTTTGAAGCGTCCTTTGCCGCGTTCGCGCTCGAGATACTGGGTCAGCTCGCGCACCGCCTCCGCGTATGAATTGCCCCAATAGTCCAGTTCGAACTTGTCCTCGGCGCCCTTAACGCCGCCCACAAGCTCGTTATAGTAGACGTATTCGTGCGGGTGCAGGCTCACCATCGTCGCGACCTGCGCACCGATCCCCGCCGCCAGACCTGTGGCGACCGCGCCCCGCGCCAGCGGCGCGCGCGCGTGCTCGACTAGGCGATCGGCAACGATGCCAGCCGCGACGGCGAGGGACGGCAATATGAACAGGAAGTGGCGCGCGCAGTCATACGTGACCGGACGCAGGATCACGAAATGCACGAACGGGAAGGCGATCGCGGTGAAGAGCAGGACGTAACCCGGGCGGATCCAGCCGATCGTCGTCGCCCGCCGCACCATCAGCGCGCCGAAGGAGACGGGTATCGCCAATAACAGGAGGATCAGGACGATTTCCGGCAGCTGCACGGCGATGGAGACCGGAAGGAAGTCCGCCGGCAGGCTCAGCGAGTTGACGAGCCGGCCTTCGTATAGGACGTTGATGTCCCACTTGATGTGAGAAAACAGGCGCAGCGCATTGAATGGATTGCGTAAAGGATCCTGCTGCGCCCACGGCCAGCAGGCCAGCATGACGGCGTAGGCGATCAGCGCCGCCGGCAGGACGGCGCGCGCTCCCAGGCGGAGGCCATCACGCAGCGCCAACGCGGCGCCGGCGCTGCGCGCGTGCAGGAAGAGGGCGCTCGCCAGCATCATCGTCAGATAGACGAACACCAGGACGCCGCCGACCCGCATTCCCATGGTCAGGCCCGCGGCGACGCCGAGTTTCGCGACGACTCCCCAGCGCGGCGAAGGCAGCTCGTCGCCCAAGCGCGCGATGTAGTAAAGCGTCCACGTCATCGCCGCCGCGAAGGGGATGTCCTTCGGGTTGTTGAACATGTGGCCATACCAGGTCGGCATGAGCAGCAGCAGGACGGCAGCAAAGAAGGCGGCGCGCGGGCCCGCCAGTATGTTGGCCAGTTTCCAGCAGCCCGCCACGCCTATCAGCCCGACGATCGCATTCAGCAGATGGCTGGTTTCGTATGGGCCAAGCGGCGAGACGACGTTGGCGAGGGCGACGATCCCGTCGAAGAGACCCCCATAGAGATACAGGTTGTGATAGGTCAGAACGGACTTATCGGCGAAGAAGCTCGCGTAGTACGCGAGAACATGCTCGCCGTTCGCCATATGGTAGTGAGCGTCCCAAGTGATGCCGTAGTCACGAAACGTCGTCAGGATGACGACGATCATCAGTCCAAGGCCAGCAAGAGCGATCTGGCGCCACGGCAGCGGGGCGGAGTCGACGTGCATTCGCGCAATAACGGATAATGAAAGGAATCTATGCCGGGTTGACTTGTTTTTGTGCGGTTGCGGCTTTGGGATGCAGTCTATCAGAAACTGCGACGAATATAAGCCGCCCGGGTTGCAGGAAAAGTTAACGGACCTTTCCCTCCCGGAAGGTCCAGAAGCGGTTGCAGAAGAATGTCCACAACAGGACCACACCGGTCGTGAGGAGCTGTGCCGGCAGATAGTGGAGCCGCGCGGGTCCGGTCAGCCCCGCCATGATCGCTCCGTTCAACACGAAGCCGACGGCGGCAACCACGAAAAATTTGGCCAGCGCCTCGCTATGCTGCTTCGAACTGCGGAAGGTGAAGCGGTAGTTCAGGAGGTAACTGATGACTCCGCCGACGACGAAGCCCGCCAGGGACGCCGGGACCGGTCCCATTTCGGCGAGCTCGCTCAGCGCGATCAGGGTGCCGTAATGGCCGATCGCGGCGAAAACTCCGGCTGCGGAGAAGAGCAGGAACTGGGCGGTGATGGTCACGAAAGCATGGCCGGAGGGAGCGGCGCGGGATATTCCTTTTAATCGGTCAGAGGACAGGCCGTCGATAGACGAGGGAGAAATGCCGGGATTGCCAGCGGTTTACATGGCCGGGCTCGAGGGGCCGCCGATCGCATTTCTGCACGGGGTCGGCGGCGACCATTCCGCCTGGCGGCCGCAGCTTCTGCATTTTGCGCCCCGCTATCGCTGCTTCGCGTGGGATATGCCGGGTTATGGCGCCTCGCCCGCAAGGGACCTTGCGTTCCCGTCGCTGGCTAGCGCCTTGGCCGAACTCCTCGATGCGCTCGAGCTGCCGAAGGTTCACCTGGTCGGCCAGAGCCTGGGCGGCATGATCGCCCAGGAATTCGCGGCGATGCATCCGGACCGCCTTCATACGCTCACATTGGTGGCGACCAGCCCGGCCTTTGGCCGCGCCGACAAGGACTGGCAGCAGAAATTCATCAACGACCGCATCGGAGCGCTGGAGCGGGGTGCGACCATGCCGCAGCTCGCACGCGACAACGTGCGGCGGATCGTCGGTCCCGGCGCCGATCCGGCCGGCGTCGAGATCGCCATCAGCTGCACCGCCAACGTGCCGGTCGAGGCCTACAAGCAGGCGATCCGCATGATCGTGGGTTTCGACAGACGCGAGGCCCTGGCTAACATCGCCGTCCCGACGCTGGCACTGGCCGGCGCGGTCGACACTGTGGCGCCGGCAGCGATGATGGAGAAAATGGCATCGCGTATCCCCGGCGCGCATTTCGTGACTGTGCCAGGGGCGGGACATCTGATCAATCTGGAGCAGCCGGACGCCTTCAACGCAGCGCTCGGCGGCTTCCTGGCAGCCGCGAAGGGAGCATGACCATGGCCACCGTATTGCGCACTGTCAGCGGTCGCAGGGCGAAGCAGGAAGAGCTGATCGCCCTAGTCAACCGCCTCGGCCGCGAGAAATTCGCGCCGCGCGCCGACAAGTACGACCGCGAGGCGAGCTTTCCGTTCGAGAATTATGCCGATCTGCGGGATGCAGGGCTGCTCGGCCTCTGCGTGCCGGAATCCCATGGCGGACGCGGCGCGGATTTCGAAACCTACTGCCTCGTCTCGGCGGAGATGGGACGCTGGTGCGGCGCCACTGCGCTGACTTTCAACATGCATGCCTGTTCGGCCTTGTGGACAGGACCGCTCGCCGATGATCTCGAAATGACAGCGGCCGAACGGTCGGAACTCGAAGCTCTGCGCGCGGAGCATTACCGCCGCGTCGTCCAGGACGGCGCGATCTATGCGCAGCCGTTCTCGGAAGGAAGTGCGGCGGCGGCCGGTAAGGCGCCCTTCGGCACGCTTGCGGCCAAGGTCGAGGGCGGCTGGGTCATCAACGGCAAGAAGATCTTCGCCTCGCTGTCGGGAGCGGCGGACTATTACGGAGTGCTGTGCACCGAGGATAAGCCGGAACGCAGCATGCGCGACACGCTCTATATCGCGGTCCCGAAGGATGCGCCCGGCGTCGCCATCGTCGGCGACTGGGACCCGCTCGGCATGCGCGGCACGGTGTCGCGCACGCTGGTGATGAAGGACGTGTTCGTGGCCGACACCGCGCAGCTCATGCCGCGCGGTCTCTACTTCAAGGCGGCCAGCGCGTGGCCGCACATGTTCATGACTCTGGCGCCGACCTACATGGGGATCGCGCGCGCGGCTTATGATTTCACCGTGCAGTATCTGCGCGGCGAGGTGCCGGGCCAGCCGCCGGTCAAGCGCCGCATGTATCCGACCAAGCAGATCGCCGTCGCTGAGATGTACATCAAGCTGCAGCAGACGCGGGCACTGTTCGAGCGCACCATCGCCGAAGCGAAAGTGAACCCGAGCAAGGAAGAGCGCCTGCGCTGCTATGCGACGCAGTATACGATCATGGAGAACGCTAACGAGCTGTGTCGGCTGGCGATCCGCACCTGCGGCGGCCAGTCGATGCTGAAATCTCTGCCGCTTGAGCGGATGTACCGCGACAGCCGCTGCGGCTCGCTGATGCTGCCGTGGACGGCGGAACTCTGCCTCGACCGGCTCGGCCGCGAGACTCTGTACGAGGCCGGTGAGACCGACGACTGATGAACATCGCCGATTGGATCGACCGGCACGCCGCCTACGCGCCGGGCAAGGCAGCCATCCTCTTCGAGAATCGCGAGGTCACCTACGCCGCCCTGGCCCAGGAGATCGAGCGGCTCGCCGGCGCCCTTGTCCACGATCTGGGCGTTGCCGCCGGCGACCGCGTCGCCATCCTTGCCTATAACCGGCCGGAATTCCTGACGCTGGTCTTCGCCTGCGCGCGGATCGGCGCGATCTGCGTGCCGCTCAACTGGCGCCTGGCGCCACCCGAGCACAGCTACATCCTGCAGGATGCCGAAGCGGCAGTGTTGCTCTGCGACGCGCCATTCCGCGAGGGCGTCGTGGCGATCCGTGCGGAGCTTCCGCTTCGCGCGCTGGTCGGCTTCGGCTTCTCCGGAGAAGGCTGGCGAGACTATGCGAGTCTGCTGCAGGCCGGTCGCATGTCGGAGCGGCGCGGGCGGCTCGAGGATCCGCTGCTGATCGTCTACACGTCCGGCACCACCGGCAGGCCAAAAGGCGCTGTGCTGACCCAGAACGCGCTGCAATGGAACGCGATCAACAGCACCGCCCTGCATGATCTCGTCAGCACCGACCGCGTGTTGACGTTCTTGCCGATGTTCCATGTCGGCGGGCTCAACATCCAGACGCTGCCGGCGCTGCATGCGGGGGCTACGGTCATCCTGCAACCCCGCTTTCAGCCCGCCGAGACGCTGCAGGCCATTGCGCGGCGGCGGCCGAGCATCACGCTGGTGGTGCCGGCGGTGATGAGCGCGCTGATCGCCGACCCGGCCTGGCGCACGACCGACATCTCCTGCCTGAGGCTGGTCGGCGCCGGGTCATCGATCATTCCCTTGGACCTCATCCGCGCCTTTCACGTGCGGGGCGTGCCGGTGTGCCAGGTCTATGGCTCGACCGAGACGGCGCCGATCGCGATTGTGCTGCGGCGCGAGGACGCGATGCGCAAGGAGGGCTCGACCGGCACCGCGGCGTTGCACTGCGAGGTGCGCATCGTCGACGACCAGGGCAGGGATGTCGCGCCGGGGGTCCGGGGCGAGATCGTCGTCCGCGGCCACAACGTGATGACCGGCTACTGGCGCGACCCGGCGGCAACGGCCGAGGCGCTAGTCGATGGCTGGTTCCACACCGGCGACATCGGCCATCAGGACGAGGAAGGATTCTTCTGGGTGGACGAGCGCAAGAAGGACCTCATCATCTCGGGCGGCGAGAACATCTATCCCGCCGAGTTGGAGGCGGTCCTGACCGAATGCCGCGAGGTCGCGGAAGCGGCAGTGGTTGCGCGGCCGGACCCGAAATGGGGCGAGGTGCCGGTCGCGGTCGTGGTCCGGCGGCCAGGCACGCGGCTCGCGGCCGACCAGGTCCGGGCGCTCTTCGCTGGCCGGCTCGCCCGCTTCAAGCATCCGCACGACGTGATTTTCGTCGACAACCTGCCACGTAACGTGATCGGCAAGGTGCTGCGCTACCGGCTGCGGGAGCTGGTGCGCGACCGGCGCAGCGATACTTGAAACCAAAAATCCTGCTTGCCCTTAAGGAACCTGAAATTCCGCTTGCGCTTCAATGAGGCAGGTCCATTATTCAAAGTTACGGTTTTATGACGATTCGGTTGCGAGTGCCGGCGCTGCGCGCGGCATCCTTGGACTTCTAGCCAGCCGAACCGACCAACAAAAGGCGCCGCCCTATTTCTGCGACGATAATTCTGATTCATCTCCTGGGCAGCGTGGCGCTTCTGTTGTGGGGCTCGCGCATGGTCCGAACGGGTGTCATGCGCGCCTATGGCGGCGATCTGCGGCGCATCCTGGGCCAAGCGCTGCGCCGCCGGCCCGCCGCTTTCGCTGCCGGGCTCGGCGTCACCGGTATCCTGCAGAGTAGTACGGCGACTGCCCTGATCACCGCCTCGTTCGCGGAGCGCGGCCTGATGGCGACAGCGCCGGCGCTCGCGGTCATGCTCGGGGCCGATGTCGGCACGTCGCTGGTTGTCCAGGCGCTGTCGTTCCGCTTTGACTGGTTGTCGCCGCTGCTGGTGCTGGCTGGCGTCGTTGCTTTCATGGCTGGCAAATCGTCGCGGCAGCGCGATCTCGGCCGCGCCGCGATCGGCCTCGGCCTGATGCTGCTGGCCCTGCACTCGATCGCCGATACGACCGCACCGATCCGAGAGTCCGCGACTCTGGAGACGATGCTCGCGGCGCTGGCGGGCGAGCCGCTGCTCGCCTTCATCGTCGCTGCGGCGCTGACTTGGCTTGCGCATTCGAGCGTCGCGATTATCCTCCTGATCGTCTCGCTCGCTGCGGCGGGTCTCGTGCCGCCGGGACTCGCGCTTGTGTTCACCTTGGGGGCCAATCTCGGCGGCGCCATCCCGCCAGTGCTAGCGACCTGGCGCGGACAGGTCAGCGCGCGCCGCGTGACGTTCGGAAACCTAGGCTTCCGCCTGATCGGCTGCCTGATCGTGCTGCCGTTCGTGGGCCTCATCTTGCCGGAACTCCTGGTGCTTGACCCGCAGCCCAGCCGCGCCGTCGCGAACTTCCACACCGCCTTCAATATCGCGCTGGCCATCGTCTTCCTGCCGCTGGTCGGACCGGCCGCCCGGCTCGTCGAATTGCTCCTGCCCGAGCGCCTCGCCGCCGAGGACCCTGGCGCGGCGCGCTATCTCGATCCGACGGCCCTCGGCACGCCGCCGCTGGCGATCGCTGCGGCCGCGCGCGAGACGCTGCGCATGGGCGACACGCTGGAGCGCATGCTGCGCGATACACTGAAGGTGTTCGAGACGGACGACCGCAACCTCGCCGCGGCCGTCAGCCGCAACGATGACATCGTCGACAAGCTCCATGAGGCCATCAAGCTATACCTCACGCAGGTCAGCCAGGAGAACATGGGGGAGGCGGAGAGCCGTCGTGCGATGGAGATCATTGCCTTCACCACCAACCTGGAGCATGTGGGCGACATCATCGACAAGAACCTGATCGAGCTCGCGGCCAAGAAGATCAAGAACCGCCTGCGCTTCTCCGACGAGGGCTCGCGCGACATCTTCGCGCTCTACGGCCAGGTGCTCGACAACCTGAAGCTCGCGCTAGCCGTGTTCATCGGCGGCGACGTTCGCATGGCGCGCCAGCTCCTGGAGCAGAAGGTGCGGTTCCGCGACCTCGAGCGCGAGGCCGCCGACCGGCACCTTGAGCGGCTGCGCAGCGGGCGCGCCGAGAGCATCGAGACGAGCTCGCTGCATCTCGACATCCTGCGCGATCTCAAGCGCATCAATTCGCATCTGACTTCGGTCGCCTACCCGATCCTCGAGCAGACAGGCCAGCTGCGGGCCAGTCGCTTGAAGTCCAAGGAAGCGGAGACGCCGCCCTACAGGTCTAGCGGCGAGCCCGCGGCGCGGCCGGGCTGAGCGTCAATCTATGTCAGCGGATTTCTTGCCTTGCGCCGCCTGGCGGCGCGTATATGCGCGCAGTCCCACATAGAAGACGACCGCAACCGCAATTACCACCGAGACGATCACAAGCGCGTCCATGATATGGGAACGGCTTCGCTGCGCTGCAGTTCCGCAAGCAACTAGTTGGCTTCTGCGGGCATGCAGTGGATTCCCTCCTTGAGCAGGGAAACCGTGATGGCCTCGCCCTTGTCGACGCCGTTCCGGCGGGCGACATGCAGCGGCACCGAGAATGCGATGATGAGGTCCTCGCTGCCGTCGAGCTGCATGGACAGGTTCGCGGTATCACCGAGTGCGACAAATTCGCCCACGACGCCGCTGACCGGGTTCTCGCGCTCGCCGCGCGATGGTCGATCGCGCCGATGCAGCACGACTGCGCCAGGCGGGATGACCCAGCTCACGCGCTCGCCCGCCGCAAAGTGCGGGGCGTAGGCAGCCTCTAGCAAACGGTCGCGCCAACGCAGCAGGCTCGTCTGCGCAGCCGCGTCGTGCGCCTCGATGCGGCCGTCGAATACGTTGCGCAGATCGATCAGCCGGGCCACAAGCGGCGTCGCCGGGCGCGTCATGAGCTCCGCAGGAGGGGCGACCTGCAGCGTCTGCCCGCGGTGCAGGATGCACATCCGATCGGACAGCATCGCCGCCTCCTCAAGGTCATGGGTGACCAGCACGATCGGCATGCTGACGCTCCGCCGCAGCAGCACGAGCTCGCGCTGCAGCTTGCGACGCGTCACCTGGTCAACCGCGGCAAACGGCTCGTCGAGCAGCAACACCTTGGGATCGCGTGCCAGCGCACGGGCGATTGCTACGCGCTGCTGCTGGCCGCCCGAGAGCTGGGCGGGCCGCCGGTCCTCGAGGCCGGCGAGATGCACGAGCTCCAGCAGGGCGCGCGCGCGTGCCAAGCGGTCGCCTTCGGGCACGGCCGCCGCGACATTGGCGAGCGCCGTCATGTGCGGGAAGAGTGCGTAGTTCTGGAAGACCATGCCCGCGGCGCGCGCTTGCGGCCGCTCGTCGATTCCGGAGGCGGTGTCGAGCCACACCTGTCCCGCCGCGACGACCTTGCCTTCGCTCGGGCGTCGCAGGCCGGCGATGCAGCGCAGGATCGTCGACTTGCCGCTGCCAGATGGTCCGACAAGGCCGATCACTTCACCCGACGCGCAGGCAAAGTCCGCCGCGAGCGGGATCGGCGCCGCGCTGCGCAGATGGACGGACAACCCACTATCCATGTTTGCGGTCGAGCCGGCGCGACAGCGCGTAGGTGAGGCCGAGCGCCGCGACGGCGAGGCACAGCAGAGTCGCCGCCATCAGTCCGGCGGCGCGCTCGTCGAAGGCCTGCACGCGATCATAGATCGCGATCGAGATCGTGCGCGTCTGGCCGGGAATGCTGCCGCCGACCATCAGCACAACCCCGAATTCGCCCAACGTATGCGCGAAGCTGAGCACGAGGCCAGTGACGATGCCGGGCCAGGCCAGCGGTGCCTCAATGGTCGTGAAGATGCGCCAGCGCGACATGCCGCAGCACGCGGCGGCATCCAGAACGTCCCGCGGAATCGCTTCGAAGCCGCGTTGCATCGGCTGTACGGCGAAGGGCAGGTTGATAAGGACGGAAGCGGCGACGAGGCCGGAGAAGCTGAAGACGAGCGGCGTGCCGAAGGCGCGCTCCCAAAGCACGCCAACAGGCGAGGCGCCGCCGAACGCTGTGAGCAGGTAGTAGCCGATCACGGTGGGCGGTAGGACCAAGGGCAGCAGCAGTGCGGCTTCGACCAGCCCGCGTCCAGGAAAACGGTGATAAGCGAGCACGCGCGCAGCAATGACCGCGATGGGAAGCAGCAGCAGGATGGTCCAGATACCCAGCTGCAATGATAGGGTGAGCGCGCTCCAGTCCATGAAGCTCAGGGTGCATCGTGCGGCAAGGCAAATCCATACCGGCGGAATATTGCGCGTGCTTTGTCGCCCTGCACGAAGGCGTAGAACTGACGCGCGATCGGGCCAGCTTCCTTCGTCAGAACCATGCGCTGCCGGAGCGGCTCGTGCCACTCGGCGGGCAGGAGCACGTAGCTTCCACGCTCGCTGACGCTGGGAGAGAGGGCGAGCGAGTAGGCGAACAGGCCAGCCTGCGCCGACCCAGTCGCCGCAAACTGCGCGGCTTGCGAGACGTTCTCGCCGAGGACGAGCAGGGGGCGCGCCATGTCCCACAGTTGGTGGCGACGCAGCGCCTGCTCCGCCGCGCGGCCATAGGGCGCATGCTCGGGATTGGCGACAGCCAGCCGCTTCATGCGGCCGTCGGCAAGCGCTGCGCGCAAGTCCGCGAGTTCGGCATCCGCCTTCACGGGGGAGCCATGCGGCACGAACAGCACGATCCGGCCGATCGCATACAGCTCGCCGCGATCGACCGTTCGGCCCCCGTCGGCGAGCTGGTACACGAAATTCTCGTCGGCCGACAGGAACATCTCGAAGGGCGCGCGCTGTAGGATCTGACGCGTGAAGTTGCCCGACGAGCCGAAGGTGAGGCGGACCTCCTGGCCCGTCTCCGCCTTGAAGGCGGCCGCAATGTTGGTCAAGGCGAATGACAGGTCGGAGGCCGCAGCGATGACCGGCAATTCCTGCGCTCTGCCTTGGAAGGGAAAGACCGCCGACAGGGCAGCAGCGAGAAGGAAGAATCGTCGAGCGAGCAAGGATGGCCCCGTAGCGATATATCCAACCGAACATATCGGAATAGATCTGATCGCGCAAATCGGCATAGGGAGTCTCGCCGACAGGCTTTGTCCTTAACGGCGTGTGAGGAAGCTTGCTGGGTCGCGCCGCCGATCCCACTCGGCGCGTTCGAGCTCTGGAGTCTGGTCTTCGGATAACGGATAGCCGAGGCAGAAATAGCCGATCAGCTTCCAATGCAACGGCACGTCGAGGATCATGGCGATGTCTGCCGGGTCGAGGATCGACACCCAGCCGAGGCCGATGCCTTCCGCGCGCGCGGCCAGCCACAGCGTATGGACGGCGGCGACCACGGAGTACTCTGCCATTTCCGGCATGGTCAACCGGCCGAGCCCATGCCCTTGGGCGGTTTCCCGGTCCGCGAAGACAGCGAGATGGACCGGCGCCTCGTCGAGTCCGGCGAGTTTGAGGCGCGCATAGCGGTCCCGGCGTATCGGCTCTTGCGCAGCCAGTGCTTCGGCATTGCAGGCCACGAAGTTGCGCCTTACTGCCGCGCGCCGCTGCGGATCATCCACCGAGACGAAGCGCCACGGCTGGCTGAGGCCGACCGACGGGGCGAGGCAGGCGAGCTCGATTAGCCGCTCCAGCGTTCCTTGCGGCAGCGGCGTGGTCCGGAATCGCCGCACATCGCGGCGCCAAACGAACAGCTCGCGCAGGCGGGCGCGAAAATCGGGGTCGAAGGCTGGCGCGTCGCTCGTGATCATCGGCACGTCTGCACCTAGCGCGATCTGCCCGGCTTCAGCAGGGTGGAAAATTTAGCCATGTCCTTCGCAAGTAGACGTCGCGCGCGCTCCTCCATGCTGCGGTAGCGGACAAGGACTTCCTCCCCGACGGCCGTGAGTTTGGCGCCGCCGCCGCGCCGGCCGCCTTTGGCCGCGCCCACCAGCGGCGCGCGGAAGCAGCTGTTCATCGTCTCGACGAGCAGCCAGGCACGCCTGTAGCTCATGCCAAGCGCGCGTCCGGCGGCCGCGATCGAGCCTGTGCGCGCGATCGCTTCCAGCAGATCGGCCTTGCCTGGGCCGATTGCGATGGCGCTGCCGAACAGGATGCGAAGCTGCGGGCCGGTCTTCTTGGGCGGTGGCATGGGTGCCGCCTTATACCGGGCGCTAGCTCGGTATGACAGTGACACCGTGCTCTGCGAGGCCGATCCACACCGTATTCCCGCGTGCGATCGGCCGCGCCAGCGTCAGGCGGTCCACAACGAACAGGCCGCCGAGCGCGGTACCGACCGTGTACTCCATATGCGTGCCAAGATAGGCGACCTTCGCGACCTCGCCTTGGATTGCGGGCGTGGAGGGACGCTCGGTCGAAAGCAGCAGCGACTCCGGCCGGATCGCGATCTTGATCGGTCCCGGGGCGACATCGCGGTGGGGCAGGCTCAATGTGAGTTCGCCAACGCGCACGGTAGCCCGTTCGCCTGCTTTCGCGCTCAACTCCGCACTGACAATGTTCGCATCACCGATGAAGTCGGCGACGAAGAGATCCTTGGGCGCCTCGTACAGCTCGCGCGGGGGACCGGACTGCGCAATCGCGGCATTCGACATGACGATGATGTTGTCTGATACGGCGAGGGCTTCCTGCTGGTCATGCGTGACATAGGCGACTGTCAGGTTGAGCGATTTCTGCAGCTCACGGATGTCCTCGCGCACCTGCCGGCGCAGCTTGGCGTCGAGATTGGAGAGCGGCTCGTCGAAAAGCAGGACCTGCGGCTCCAGCACCAGCGCGCGGGCCACCGCCACGCGCTGCTGCTGGCCGCCCGACAGCTCGGACGGCAGCCGTGAATCAAATCCCTTGAGGCCGACCAGGGCGAGCTTCTCGTGCGCAAGATCGCGCGCCCGGTCCTTCGGGATGCCGCTGACGGACGGGCCGTACGCGACATTCTCCAGAACCGTCATGTGCGGGAACAGCGCATATGACTGGAATACCATGCTGACGTCGCGATCTGCAGCGGACAGCCGCGTTACATCGCGGCCGCCGATCAGGATCTGGCCCTCGCTCGCCATCTCCAGGCCAGCGATCAGCCGCAAGGTCGTAGTCTTGCCACAGCCGGAGGGGCCGAGCAGCGTCACAAGCATGCCCGGTTCGATCGTGAAGGACACCGCGTTTACGGCAACGACACTGCCGTAGCGCTTGGTGACGCCGCGGAATTCGACCGATGCGGGGCCGGATTTCACCATGACCTCATTTCGGCAGGCTGCCGACCTCCTTCTCCCAGCGTTCGATCAGCCGCTTGCGCTCGGCAGAGGCGCCGTATTTGGCGAAATCGTAGTCGATCAGCTTGATCTCGCTCAGCTTGGGCGCCTGCGGCGGCGTGGTCGACTCCATGTTCGACGGCACCTGGTAGGATTTGGCGCGTGCCGCGAGGTTCTGGCCGGCCGACGACAGGGCGAACTCGTACCATTTGCGGGCATTCTCCGGATTCTTGCCGCCCTTGATCAGACTCATCGAGCCGATCTCGTAGCCCGTACCCTCGCAGGGTGCTGCGACCTTCACCGGAAATCCTTCGATCGCCTCCGCCACCGCGTCGTGCAGGAACATGACGCCGACGGCGGTCTCGCCACGGGCGACGTTGCGCGCCGGTGCGGGACCGGAGCGCGTGTACTGGTTGACGTTCTTATGCAGCTGCTTCAGGTAACTGAACGCCTCGTTCTCTCCGAATACCTGAACCAATGTCGCAATGGCGGTGTACGCCGTGCCGGAGGAGGCCGGGTTGGAGATTTGGATCTCGTCCGCGTAATCCGGCTTGACGAGATCGCGCCAGCAGGCCGGCACCGGGAGCTTGCGCCGGGCGAGCTGCTCGGTGTTGTAAGCAAAGCCCAGTGCGCCGGCGTAGATGCCGACCGTGCGGTAGCCCGACTGCTCGGCCTGGCGGCGTGCCCAGGGATGCAGCTTCGGCAGGGTGGGCGAGCGGTACTCTTCCGTCAGGCCTGCTTCCGCCGCCTGCAGATGCGGGTCGCCGGTGCCGCCCCACCAGACGTCGGCGCGCGGATTGTTCGCCTCGGCGCGGATCTGCGCAAAGGTCTCCCCGGAGCCCTTCTGCGTCATCGTGACCTTGACACCGGTGCTCCGCTCGAACTCGGTCGTCATGAGCTGGCACCAGTCCATCAGCACGCTGCAGTACACAGTCAGCGCGCCCTGCGCCTTTGCGGGCGCGGGCGCCAGGATGGCGGCAACGATCAGCGATGCAGAGAGCAAATTCCCGGGTTTCATAGTCTCTCCAACTCAATCCGTTTAGCGCGGTGCGTTCGCGACTTCCTTCTCCCAGCGGTCGAGAAGGCGCTTGCGCTCTGCGGACGAACCGAATTTCGCGAAGTCGTAGTCAATCAGCTTCACTTCTTCGAGGCGCGGCGTGCCGGGCGGCAGCGGCGTGTCGACGTTGGAGGGAATCTGGAAGGACTTGGCGCGCACGCCCGTCGCCTGCGCCGCGGGCGACAGTGCGAACTCATACCATCTGCGCGCATTCTCCGGGTTCTTCCCGCCCTTGATGATGCTCATCGAGCCGATCTCGTAGCCGGTGCCTTCGCAAGGAGCGACGGCCTTCACCGGAAAGCCGCCCGCGGCTTCGGCCACCGCGGCGAACATCCAGGTCAGGCTGAATGTGGTCTCGCCCGCCGCGGTGTTGCGCATCGGTGCCGCACCGGAGCGCGGATATTGGTTGATGTTGCGGTGGAGCTTCCCGAGATAATCGAAGGCGGGCTCTTCGCCCATGATCTGCACGAGCGTGGCAAGGATGATGTACGAAGTGCCGGACGTGCCCGGATGCGACATCTGCACGTCGTCGCGGTATTCCGGGCGCAGCATGTCCGCCCAGCAGCGCGGCTCCGGCAGCTTCTTCTTGGCGAGCTGCTCGGTATTCCAGACCAGGCCCAGCGTTCCGGCATAGATACCGACGGTGCGGTAGTTCGACTGGCTGGCCTGCTTGAGCGCCCACGGATGGAGCTTCGCCAGGCTCGGGGAGCGGTACTCCTCCGTCAGGCCGAGTTCGGCGGCTTCGAGATGCGGATCGCTGGTGCCGCCCCACCAAATGTCGGCACGCGGGTTGGAGGCTTCCGCCCGGATCTGGGCGAAGGTCTCACCGGTGCTCTTGACCGTCATCAGCACCTTGATGCCGGTGGCGCGCTCGAACTCCGCGCGCATGATCTCGCACCACTCGGCGAGAACGCTGCAGTAGACGGTCAGGGAGCCCTGGGCGCCCGCGGGCCTCGCGCCGCACAGGATGATGGCGGTCGCGGCTAGGACCAGGGCAGTGGATCGGAGCATCACGCACCTCCTTGCATGGCAAGTGCGCCGGCGGGCGCGCGGCGGCCGAGCCGTCGCTCGCCGACGACCAGCTGGATGAGCACGATCGCAGCGATCATGACGACGATCAGCACCGAGGAATATGCAATCGCCAGGCCGAACTCGCCGGCCTCGACGCGGCCGACGATGTAGGCGGTCGCGAGGTTGTACTGCGCCGAGACCAGGAAGATCACGGCACTTACCGCGGTCATGGCGCGAACGAAGCTGTACACCATCGCTGCAACGATCGCCGGCCGCAGCAGCGGAAGGACGACGCGGCGAACGGTCGTGAAGGTGCGTGCACCGAGGGTCAGCGAGGCCTCGTCGAGGCTCTTGTCGATCTGGCTAAGCGTGGCGATGCCGGCGCGCACGCCGACCGGCATGTTGCGGAACACGAAGCAGATGATGAGGATGAGCCCGGTGCCAGTCAGCTCGACCGGCGGGATGTTGAAGGCGAGGATGTAGCTGACGCCGACCACCGTGCCGGGGATGGCGAAGCTCAGCATCGTGCCGAATTCGAAGGCACGCTGCCCGGCAAAGCGCTGCCGCGTGAGCAGATAGGCGGTGAGGAGACCGATTACGGCCGTAAGCGGCGCCGAGATTGCCGAGACCTGAATCGTCGTCCAGAACGAGTCCCAGGCCGACCCGACGAAGTGCAGGCGGCCGTTGCTGATCTCCACCGCGAAGCCAGTCGCGTAGTGGCGCAAAGTCGGCGTGTAGTCGCGGCCCATTGTCTGCACGAAGCCGCCGATGATGATAGTCACGTAGATGACAACCGTGAGTAGGGCCCAGGGCAGGGCGGTGCCGTAGCACAGCCACAGCACGCGCCGCGGCAGCGGCGGCGGCATGCCAGAGTCGCCCTTACCGGTAACGGTGGTGTAGACGCGCTTGCCCAGCCAGCGATGCTGCACGTAGAAAGCGCCGAGCGTGAAAGCGAGCAGGATAATCGCGAGCACTGCTGCGCGGCCCTGGTCGTGCGCGGCGCCGACCACAGCGAAGAAGATCTTGGTCGAGAGCACTTCGAAGTTGCCGCCGAGGACCAGCGGGTTGCCGAAATCCGCCATGCTCTCGACGAAGCCGAGCAGGAAGGCGTTGGCGATGCCCGGCCGCATCAACGGCCAGGTCACGGTCGAGAACGTGGTCCAGCGCCGTGCGCGCAGCGTCGTCGATGCTTCTTCCAAAGACGGGCTGATGCCCTGCACGACGCCGATCAGGACGAGGAACGCGATCGGCGTGAAGGCGAGGAGCTGTGCGAGCAGCACGCCCGGCAGCCCGTAGATCCAGCGCGAGCGTGGCATGTCGAACCATTCGTAGAGCAGGGCGGTGACCGCGCCCGAGCGGCCGAAGAGCAGGATGACCGCGAGCCCGATCACGAAGGGGGGCGTGATGATCGGCAGCACGGTCAGCACCCGCAACAACCACTTGAAGCGGAACGCCGTCCGCGCGGCGATCAGCGCGAAGGCAAGGCCCAAGGCGGTGGTGCCGGCGCCGACAAGGATCGCCAGGAAAACCGTGTTCCACGCGACGCCGCAGCGCAGATTGCCGGTCAGGCAATCGAGCCCCCAGATGCCCGGATCGAACAGCTTCACCACGAACAGCCCGGGGGCGAGGTTCCCATCATTGTCCTGCACGGCGCTGAACAGGATCGTCAGCACCGGGTAGAAGACGAAGAGGCCGATCAGGCCGATGACCGCGCCGATCGAGGCGACGGTGAAGAAATCGCCGCGGCAGTAGCCGCGCGCGGCGAGGCCGGCGCAAAGCAGCATGAGCAAGGCGGCGCCCGTGGCGGCCGCGCCGTACCCCATACCGGGCTGCCGCGGCCCTTGATCGGATGACAATGCCCTGAGCCAGTCGAGCGACCAGCCGTCGTGGCGGATCGTGAAGCCCTGCAGGAGCATCCACGCCAGGCCGGCCGCGCCGGCGATCACGAGGCAGGTAGCGATCCGCGGGTCATCGCGGTCGTAACGGAATGCCAGGAGCGGCAGGGCGAGAGGAAGGGCGAGGGGCAGCAGCCACGGACGGCCAAAGGCGAGCCCCTGCAACAGCGCTGGGGCCGCGTCCGGATACTGAAACAGCGCGGCGAGATCGGCGCCACCGTCGAGTCCGTACCACGGCAGGATCACAAAACCGATCCAGCCGAGCACGAGCCACGCGGTGGCGCTCCTGGTCACGGCGATCTCGCGCGCTGCCTGGTCACTTCGGCAGCGACTTGACCTCGGCGTCCCACTTCGCGAGCAAGCGACGCCGCTCGGCAGATGAGCCGTATTTCGCGAAATCGTAGTTGATGAGCTTGATCTCGCTCAGCTTCGGCGCCTGCGGCGGCGTGGTCGATTCCATGTTCGATGGCACCTGATAGGACTTGGCGCGCGCCGCAAGGTTCTGGCCGGCCGGTGACAGCGCGAACTCGTACCACTTGCGGGCATTCTCGGGATTCTTGCCGCCCTTGATCAGGCTCATCGAGCCGATTTCGTAACCC
>DATAAP010000554.1:0-1724 GCA_036260035.1 Alphaproteobacteria bacterium
CCTCGCCATGCACCAGCCGCGCGGGGTCGTAGCCGCACGCCGCCTCGAGCGCGTGGCCGAACGTATGGCCGAGGTTGAGGAGGGCGCGCTCGCCGGTCTCCGTCTCGTCGGCGGCGACGATGCGCGCCTTGGCGCGGCAGCTCTGCTCGACCGCATAGGCGCGCGCTGCGGTATCGCCGGCGACGAGCTTCGCCCCGTTCGCCTCAAGCCAGGCGAAGAAGTCGGGCTCGTCGATGGCGCCGTACTTGACCACCTCCGCATAGCCAGCGAGGAACTCGCGCCGCGGCAGGGTCGCGAGCGTGTCAAGATCGGTGATCACCAGCCGCGGCTGATGGAACGTGCCGACGAGATTCTTGCCGTGCTTCGTGTTGATCCCGGTCTTGCCGCCGACGCCGCTGTCGACCTGCGCGAGCAAAGTGGTCGGCGCCTGGATGAAGTCGACGCCGCGCAGCAGCAGGCTCGCCGCGAGCCCGGTGAGATCGCCGATCACGCCGCCGCCGAGTGCCAGCAGCATCGAGCCGCGCTCCGGGCGCTGCTCGAGCACGGCGCTCAGGACCTTCTCGAGATGCGCGAAATCCTTACTCGACTCGCCTGCCGGCATGCTGACCAGCACGGTATCGATGCCAGCATCGCGCAAGGCCCGCGCCAGCCGCGGCCACTGTGCCACCGCGACGCGTTCGTCGGTGACGACAAACAGCCGATTCTCGCGCAGGATCGGCTTCAGTAGCTCGCCGGCGCGCTCGAACAGGCCGGGGCCGATGATGATGTCGTAGCCGCGCGCATCGAGCTGCACGCGGACGGTCGTGCGCGCGCTCATGCCCGCACCGCCTTGTGCGTGCGCCGGTGCTGGTCGATTGCCTCGATCACGCGGTCGACCGTGGTGTCCGCGGGTGCATCGAGGCTGTCGATGCAGATGTCGGCTTCAGCATAGATCGGATAGCGCTGCGCCATCAGACGGGCCAGCACCTCGCGCGGCTCGCCGCGCTTGAGCAGGGGGCGGTTGTTGCGGCGGCTCACCCGGCGCACGAGCACGTCGAGATCGGCCTTGAGCCAGACGGAGATGCCTTCGGCCTTGATGCGCGCGCGCGTCTCGGGATCGACAAAGGCACCGCCGCCGGTCGCCAGCACATGGGGCGGCCGCTCCAGCAGGCGCTGAATGATCTTGCGCTCGCCGTCGCGGAATGCCGCCTCGCCGTAGCGCTCGAAAATCTCCTCGATCGTGCAGCCGGCGGCCGTCTCGATCTCGTGGTCGGCATCGATGAAGGGCAGGCTCAGGCGCTGCGCCAGGCGGCGTCCGATCGATGTCTTGCCGGCCCCCATCAGTCCGACCATCACGATGGTCCGGTCGACCGGCCCCGGCACCGGGGTTGCCGGCGCTTCCATTGTCTCCGCCATGGGGTCAAGCGTGGCCGTGTTCCCGCTTGCCGGGCGCGAATTGATCGCGTGCATCGTAGCCAGTACACTGCCCCGGTTTCGCCAAACTGACCTTGTAAATCATCCCAACAGTTTAGCAAGATCGCCCCAGCGTGTCGCGGCTGCCGCCCGCGGCCCCTGCAATGCCGACAAGAGTCCCGTTCCCGTGCCCAAGCGAACCCTCCTGATCGCCGCTCTCGCGTTCGTCGTCATCGTGCTGGGCGGCCTCGCCGTCCTCGCCACCATCGACATCCCGGCCCCTAAGACCCGCATCGAAAGGACGATTCCCAATGATCGCCTGCCACGTTAAG
>DATAAP010000555.1:0-10356 GCA_036260035.1 Alphaproteobacteria bacterium
CGCGCCCATTGACCCGCGCGGTCCATCACCGGGAAGCGTGCGAAGCCGCCGTGATTGCCGCCTATAGCGCTGCGCGCGCGCAGGGCTGCGCGCGGTACGAAGCGTTCGCGCGCGCGGTTCAGGCTTATCGAGAGCAGTTCTGCAATCTCCCGGCGAACTTGGCCGGAACCGAGGTCGCGGCGATTCTGCGGGCCATGTCTCGCATTGGCGATATCGATCATGGAAGCCCGAGCTTGCAGCGAGCCGATGGAATGGAGTACGTCGAACCCGCATAGGGCTGACGTCCCGTTCCAGGAGTTCCGTGAGCAAGATTTCCAGGCTCGTGCCGTTCGAAATGACGGTTTGCGGCATCGACGAGCTCGCCGGCCATTGCGAGGTCGGGGTCAGCCATGTGCTGTCCATCCTCGACCCTGGCTACCCCGAGCCGACGGCTTTCGGGTCGTACGGAGAGCACAGGCGACTGGAGCTGCGCTTTCACGACATCATCGAGGAAATGCCGGGCATGTTGCCGCCACGCGAAGAGGATGTGGCGTCGGTGCTCGCATTCGGCCGCGATCTCATGTCCGAACCGAGGGATCAGGCGCACCTCCTCGTGCATTGCCATGCTGGATCTCGCGCTCGACCGCATCGATGATGCTGATCCTGGCGCAGGCCCGGCCCGACATAACCGCCCGGGACGTCGTGTCGCAGGTCGTGCGGATCCGGCCACGCGCTTGGCCGAACCTCCGTATCCTCGAGTTCGGCGACGCCATGCTCGGCCGCCGCGGCGAGCTCGTCGCCGCGGCGCATGAGCGCTACCGCGAGGTCGTGACGCAGCGTCCGGAATGGCGAGACCTGATGATCGAAGCCGGCCGCGGCCGCGAGATTCCGCGTTGACGTCTAGCCGGTCGCAGCCGCGGGTACCAGCCCACCGGCCTTCAGCACGAAATCGATCACCACGTCGACCCCCTCGCCCGATTTCAGGTTCGTGAAGACGAAGGGCCGCGTGCCGCGCATGCGACGTGCGTCGCGATCCATGACCTCGAGACTCGCACCGACCAGCGGGGCAAGGTCGATCTTGTTGATCACCAGCAGGTCGGATCGCGTGATCCCGGGGCCGCCCTTGCGCGGGATCTTTTCGCCGGCGGCAACATCGATGACATAGATGGTGATATCCGCCAGTTCGGGGCTGAACGTCGCCGCGAGATTGTCGCCGCCCGACTCGATGAAGCAGATCTGCGCCTCGGGGAAGCGGCGCACCATATCATCGAAGGCGGCGAGATTGATCGAGGCATCTTCGCGGATCGCCGTATGCGGGCAACCGCCAGTCTCGACTCCCATGATGCGCTCCGCCGGCAAGGCCCCAGCGCGCGTGAGGATCATCTGATCCTCCCGCGTATAGATGTCGTTGGTGATGACAATTAGGTCGATCCGGTCGCGCAGGCGCTTGCACAGCACCTCGACCAAGGTCGTCTTGCCGGATCCGACCGGTCCGCCCACGCCGACGCGGAGCGGACCATGCTTCGAACGGAATGTCATGAACGGAACAACCTCGTGTACTGGGTCTCGTGGTGCATCGACAGCAGATCAATCATGGGCGCCGCCGCACCGAGATCGTCAAGCGGGCGCGTCATCGCCGTATCAGCCGCCTTCTCGACGATCTGCTCAAGCTCCGCAACGACCCGCTGCCCGTCGGTTTGACCGAGAGGGATCAGCTTCACGCCGGCGGCGACGAGCGCTGACGAGAATCCCTGCAGATAGGCGATCAGCGCCGGCCGCAGCGCCACGGCCGATGCCGCGGCGCAGAGCGCCACGGCGACCGGATAGGCAGGCACGATCTCCGCCTGCTGCAATGCGCCGCGCCAGCGCTGGATGCCGAGATCGGGCCATGTCGCGGCCACCGTGCCGAGGAACGCCGTCCCCTGCGCGTGGCATTCCAGGGCCAGCTCGGCGCTGCCGCGCATGGCGGCAGCACGTTCGGCGGCCCACAGGAAACCGCCTTCATCGCTGGTCTCGACCGCGCGCCACGCCGCGGCGAACAGCATCGCGTCGCCTCTGCCGGCCCCTTGTTCCAGGGCGGCGGTCGCGTAACCGCGAAGTGACTGCCGATCGCTGACGATCCCCGCCTCCACTGCGGCCTCGAGCGCGTGCGAATAGCTGAAGCCGCCCACCGGGAATGCAGGCGATAGCCAGGCGATCAGGCGGTAGAGGCCGTTCTCAATCATGGGGTTGGTGCGCGTGGGCACCATGCGCATGGCCGTGCGTGCGCGCATAGGCGCCACCTTCCGGGTCGAACGACGCCGTTCGCCGCGTCACCGCGGCCCCCATCCCCTCAAGCATGGTGACGATGACATGATCGTCGCGGATGCGCAGGCCGCGCTCCAGGATCTGAACCGGCAGGTGCCGGTTGCCAAGGTGCCACGCGATGCGCGCAAGGGCCTCAGGCGTCGGACAGGCGATATCGCAGACCTGCTCGTCGGCGGCGCGCACCGCAAGCCAGGCGCCGTCGTCGAGGCAAAGCCCGTCGCCGTCGCGCAGCACGATCGCCTCCGGCAGATCGAGCAGGAACTCGCAGCCGTCGTCGGCCACGAGGCGGACGCGGCGGCGGTGCCGGTCGTCATACGGCAGCGTGACCGTCGCGCGGGCGCTGCCGCGCGGCCATGCGCCTGCTGGCTCGACTCGTTCGACCCTGCGCATCAGAACAGGAAATAGCGTTGCGCCATCGGGAGCACCGTCGCCGGTTCGCAGGTCAGCAACTGACCATCCGCGCGCACTTCATAGGTTTCAGGATCGACCTCCACCTCCGGCGTAGCGTCATTCAGGATCATGTCCACCTTGCCGATCCTGCGGATGCCGCTGACCGGCAGCACTTGGCGCTGCAGGCCGAGCTTGCGCGCCACATTGTCCTGCATCGCCGCCTTGGACACGAAGGTGACGCAGGAGGCCGCGAGCGAGCGCCCGAAGGCGCCGAACATCGGTCGGTAGTGCACCGGCTGCGGCGTCGGGATGGACGCGTTGGGGTCGCCCATCGGAGCGGCAGCGATCGTGCCGCACTTGAGGACCATGTCCGGCTTCACGCCGAAGAACGGGGGCGACCAGATGACGAGGTCAGCGAGCTTGCCTTTCTCCACCGAGCCGATGTGCTTCGCCAGGCCATGGGCGAGCGCCGGATTGATCGTGTACTTCGCGATGTAGCGGCGGACGCGCAGATTGTCGTTATCGCCCTTCTCGCCCTTTAGCGCGCCGCGCTGCCGCTTCATCTTGTCCGCCGTCTGCCAGGTGCGGATGATCACCTCGCCGACACGGCCCATTGCCTGGCTGTCGGACGAGATCATCGAGAACGCGCCGATGTCGTGCAGGATGTCCTCGGCCGCGACCGTCTCGCGCCGGATGCGGCTCTCGGCGAAGGCGACGTCCTCGGGGATGCGCGGGTCGAGATGATGGCAGACCATGAGCATGTCGAGATGCTCGTCCAGTGTGTTGACCGTGTAGGGCCGCGTCGGATTGGTGGAGGACGGCAGCACGTTCGGCAGGCCGCAGACCTTGATGATGTCGGGCGCGTGGCCGCCGCCGGCGCCTTCCGTGTGGAAGGCGTGGATGTTGCGGCCCTTGAACGCGGCGATCGTGTCCTCCACGAATCCCGACTCGTTCAGTGTATCGGTATGGATGGCGACCTGCACGTCCATCCGCTCGGCCACCCCAAGGCAGACATCGATCGCGTTCGGCGTGGTGCCCCAATCCTCGTGCAGCTTCAGCCCGCACGCGCCCGCGCGGACCATCTCGATCAGGGGCGCCGTCGCCGAAGCATTGCCCTTGCCGAAGAAGCCGAGATTGACGGGCAGACCTTCGGCGGCTTGCAGCATACGCGCCATGTGCCACGGGCCGGGCGTGCAGGTGGTTGCCGATGTGCCCGCCGCAGGTCCGGTGCCGCCGCCGAGCATCGTCGTGACGCCGCTGTAGAGCGCGTCTTCGACCTGCTGCGGGCAGATCAGGTGGATATGGGAGTCGACGCCGCCTGCGGTGACGATCTTGCCCTCGCCCGCGATGACTTCGGTTCCAGGTCCGACGATGATGTCGACGCCGGGCTGCACATCTGGATTGCCGGCTTTGCCGATCGCGGCGATCTTGCCGTCCTTGAGGCCGATATCGGCCTTCACGACGCCCCAGTGGTCGACAATCACCGCATTCGTTATGATGGTGTCTACAGCGCCTTCGCGCCGGCTGGCTTGGCTCTGGCCCATGCCGTCGCGAATGACCTTGCCACCGCCGAACTTCACTTCCTCGCCATAGGTCGTGAAGTCGCGCTCGATCTCGATGAACAGCTCCGTATCGGCCAGGCGGACGCGGTCGCCCGTCGTCGGGCCGAACATACCGGCATAGGCGGCGCGTGAGATTCTGACGCTCATTTCTTCCTCGCCGGCTTTTTGATGGCGCCGAGCTTCCCATTGACCTTGCCGTTGAAGCCGAAGACGCGGCGCGCACCTGCATAGGCGACGAGGCGAACCTCGCGTGTCTGGCCCGGCTCGAACCGAACGGCCGTGCCGGCGGGAATGTCCAGGCGGAAGCCTTTGGCCTTCTCGCGGTCGAATCGCAACGCGCCATTGGTCTCAAAGAAATGGTAGTGGGAGCCTACCTGGATCGGCCGGTCTCCCGTATTCGCCACGGCCACCATGACGGTCGGCCGATCCGCATTGAGCGTGATCTCGCCGGACCTGGTCAGCACTTCGCCTGGTTTCATGCGTCTCACCGGATCGGATTGTGGACCGTCACGAGCTTGGTGCCGTCGGGAAAGGTCGCCTCGACCTGAATCTCGTGAATCATCTCGGCAACGCCGTCCATGACCTGGTCGCGGCGGATCACCTTTGCGCCTTCACGCATCAGGTCGGCTACGCTGCGGCCGTCGCGCGCCCCTTCGACGACGAAATCGGTGATCAACGCCACCGCCTCGGGATAGTTCAGCTTTACGCCGCGCTCCATGCGCTTGCGCGCGATGATCGCCGCGAGCGCCACCAGCAGCTTGTCCTTTTCTCTCGGCGTCAGATTCATGCCGTTGCCCGCCCCTCACCCCTAAATGTGCCAAATGCGCGGCAGCGATGCCGGCAATCCGCGCGCCTGCTGTCGCAGATAGCACCAGGCCTTGCCGAACCCCCGCCGCACGGCGGCCGGATCGGGCGAGAGCCAACGTGCGATCAGCATGCCGCCAATGCAAGTCGCAGCGCCGCCCGATTCTAACCCGTGCTCCCGTAGCGCTTCGAGCAGCGTTGCGCTGTCCGGCCCGGCATAGAGCATCGTTGCGTAAGCACGTGCGTCCCCGAAGCACGCTGCATTCGCAAGCACCGCGGCGATATCGTTGTCGAGATGCAGCGCGTCGGCCCAAATCAGCCGGCCATCCCGCCGGACTTCCCAGGCGTCGCGCACCAGACCTGTTGTCACGCGCTCGCCGCGGGCAATGCGGCCGAAGACCAGGATCTCGCCGGCCAGCACGCGCGCATTGCCTTCGACGTCGATGTGCATGGCGCGGCGCAGGCGCGCCCGGTCGAAGACGATCGTCTCCTGCGGCAACCATTCCAGCCAGGCGCCATCCTGCGCGGCCAGGCGGTTCGCTATCACCGTATCCAGTGCTTTCGAGCGGTAAACCTTCTCCGCAGCTTGCGCCGTGACCGTCACGGCCGTGCCCGATGCGGCAGTCACCTCGACGGACGCGCGGTCGCCGCCCACCAGGCCACCCGACGTGTTGACGCAGACCGCCAGCGGTATCGGATCGTCGACGCGCGGGAAGAGCATCCGCAGCGGCGGCTTCTGATGGAGATCGGCCAGCACCGTTGCGCCTTCGCGACGCTCGAAGCGGACCCGCAGCAGCCCGTCGAACTGCTGTACCGCGGACGCTGGCGCTTGGTCCGTTCGCGTCAGAGAGGCTGCGGTCGTTCCGTCCACAAGGACGCTCCGTTTGCGGGTCCCGCAGCTTAGGTGCGAAGTGCGGCCCTGTCATTGCCGATCAGACCGTCAGATGCCGCCTTACTTCGGCCTCGTCGAGCGCATTGGCAGAGCCTTCGAGCACGATCTCGCCGCGGTTCATAACGGCGGCATTCATGGCGAGGTTACGCGCGAATTCGTAATACTGCTCGACCAGCAGAATCGCCATATCGCCGCGCGAAGCGAGAAGGCGAATGACGCGCTCTATCTCCTTGATGATCGACGGCTGGATGCCCTCGGTCGGCTCGTCAAGCAGCAGCAGCCGCGGGCGCGTCACCAGCGCACGCGCGATCGCGAGCTGCTGCTGCTGGCCGCCCGAGAGGTCGCCGCCGCGGCGGCCGAGCATCGATTTGAGGACCGGAAAGAGTTCGAAGATTTCATCGGGAATGGACCGCCTGCCGCGCGGCAGCGGCGCGAAACCGGTCCTCAGGTTCTCTTCGACCGTGAGCAGAGGGAAGATGTCGCGGCCCTGCGGCACGAAGCCGATTCCCGCGCGCGCCCGGTCGTGCGGCGCCATGCGCGTGATATCGGCGCCTTCCCACGTGATGCGGCCGGCCCTGGTCGGCTCCAGCCCCATGATCGCGCGCAACAGGCTGGTCTTGCCGACACCGTTTCGGCCGAGCAAGCATGTCACCTGCCCCTTCACCGCCGAGAGCGAGACCTTTCGCAGGCAATGACTGGCGCCATAGAACAGATCGATGCTTTCAACCGCGAGCATTCAGCGCCCCAGATACACTTCGATGACCCGCTGATCGTTCTGCACATGGTCGATCGATCCTTCGGCTAGGACCGAACCCTCGTGCAGGACGGTGACTTTCGTCGCAAGCGAGCGGACGAACTCCATGTCGTGCTCGACGACGATCACCGAGCGGCCGCCGGCGATACGGCGCAGCAAGGCGGCGGTCTGCTCGGACTCCTGGTCGGTCATGCCGGCGACCGGCTCATCCACGAGCAGCAGCTCCGGATCCTGCATGAGCAGCATGCCGATCTCCAGCCATTGGCGCTGGCCATGCGACAGCGCGCCAGCCTTATCGTGGGCGCGCGCGGCGAGGCCGGTCAGCGCCAGGACCTCGTCGATCCGCGCCGATTGCTCGCCATTGAGCTTGAACAACAGGGTCGGCAGCAAGCCGCGATCCGCCTTCAGCGCCAGCTCCAGATTGTAGAACACCGTGTGCTCGTCGAAGACGGTCGGCTTCTGGAACTTGCGGCCGATGCCGAGATTGGCGATTGCCGCCTCGTCGAGCCGGGTCAGGTCGTGCTGGCCTTTGAACATGACCGTGCCCTGGTCGGGCCGCGTCTTGCCGGTGATGACATCCATCATCGTCGTCTTGCCGGCGCCGTTCGGGCCGATGATCGTGCGCAGCTCTCCCGGGTCGACGATTAGGCTGAGGTCGTTGAGGGCCTTGAAGCCCTCGAAGCTGACGGATACGCCGTCGAGATAGAGGATCGGCGGCGGGGATTCAGTCATTACCGCTCCTCCGCGAGATTGCCGGTGTCGGCGGCCGCAGCGTGGCCAGAGAAGGAAGCTTGAGGTCAAATGCGGCAATCGAGCCGACCAGACCGCGTGGCAGGAACAGCGTGACCGCAATGAAGAGACCGCCGAGCACATAAAGCCACAGCTCCGGCAGGCTCGAGGTCAGGAACGTCTTGACTCCGTTGACTAGGAAGGCACCGGTCACGGCGCCGTAGAGCGTGCCGCGCCCGCCCACCGCGACCCAGATCACCGCCTCGATCGAGGCGGCCGGCGAGAACTCGCTCGGATTGATGATGCCAACCTGCGGCACGTACAGCGCACCGGCCAGCCCGGCAAGCATTGCCGACACGGTGAAAACGAACAGCTTATAGTGGGTCACAGAGTAGCCGAGGAAGCGCACACGCGGCTCGGCGTCGCGGATCGCCACGATCACGCGCCCGAGCTTGCTCGACACGATTCGCTGGCACAGCAGATACGACAGCACGAGCGCAAGCGCCGATGCGACGTAAAGGCCGATGCGGGTCGACTGGCGATTTAGCGGAAAGCCGAGGATGTCCTTGAAATCGGTCAGGCCGTTATTGCCGCCGAAGCCCATGTCGTTGCGGAAGAAGGCCAGCATCAGGGCAAAGGTCATCGCCTGAGTTATGATGGAGAGATAGACGCCGGTGATGCGCGAGCGGAAGGCGAACCAGCCGAACACGAAGGCCAACGCGCCGGGCACCAGCAGCGCTATCGCTGCTGCGAAGATGAAGCTGTCGAAGCCGTACCAGTACCAGGGCAGCTCCTTCCAGTTCAGGAAGACCATGAAGTCCGGCAGGATCGGATTGCGGTAGACGCCGCGGTCGCCGATCGAGCGCATCAGGTACATGCCCATCGCATAGCCGCCGAGTGCGAAGAACGCGCCGTGGCCGAGCGACAGGATCCCGCAGAAGCCCCAGATCAGATCGATCGCGAGCGCCAGGATTGCGAGGCAGAGCCACTTGCCGACGATGTTGACGTAGAAATCCGCAAGGTGCAGCGATGTGCCGGGTGCTGGGAAAACGTTGAGGATCGGTACGGCGAGCACAAGCGCTGCCAGGACCGCTAGGATCGCGCAACGCAGTGCAGCGCGGCCGGGGCTCTCCGATGACGACCGCAGCATCTTAGGCCTCGACTGCGCGGCCCTTCAGCGCGAACAGGCCGCGCGGGCGCCGCTGAATGAACAGGATGATGCCAACCAGCACCAAGATCTTGCCGAGCACAGCACCGGCATAGGGCTCCAGGAACTTGTTGATGACGCCGAGCAGCGCCGAGCCGAGCAAGGTCCCCCATAGATTGCCCACGCCCCCGAACACGACGACCATGAAGGAATCGACGATATAGGACTGGCCGAGATTGGGGCTGACGTTGTCGATCTGGCTGAGGGCCACGCCGGCCATGCCGGCGATGCCGGATCCGAGCCCGAAGGTCAGCGCGTCGATGCGGCCGGTCCGGATGCCCATCGCCGAAGCCATACGGCGGTTCTGCGTGACCGCGCGCATCTGCAGCCCGAAGGACGTATAGCGGGTGATCAGGACGATGGCGACGAGCACGGCCAGGCCGAACAGGATGATGCAGATTCGGTTCTGGGTGATGGTGATGCCGCCCGAGAGCTCGATGGCGCCGGTCATCCAGGACGGCGGCAGCACGTCGCGGTTGGTCGGACCGAACAGCGAGCGCACCGCCTGCTGCAGGATCATGCTGAGGCCCCAGGTCATCAGCAGCGTCTCGAGCGGGCGGCCGTAGAGATAGCGGATCAGGCCGCGCTCCAGTGCCACGCCGAGCGCGCCGGCGACGAGGAACGCCGCAGGGATCGCGAACAGCACCGAGTAGTCCATCGCGCCTGGAAAGGCGGTCTTGAGCAGCTGCTGGATGACGAAGGTCGTATAGGCCCCGATCATCACCATCTCGCCATGCGCCATGTTGATGACCCCCATCACGCCGAAGGTGATGGCAAGGCCCATTGCCGCGAGCAGCAGCACGGAGCCCAAGCTGAGCCCCTGGAAGATGGTCTGCACCAGCCGCAGCGTTGCAAGCTTGCTGTCGAGTGCCGCGATCGCCTTTGCCGCAGCGGCGCGCAGCTCGGGATCGGCGTCCTGCGCATTGGCCAGCTGCAGCAGCATCGCGCGCGCCTCGGTGTCGCTCGACTGCGCAAGGCCGGTGATACCGGCGAGCTGCTCTCGCTTGTCGGGGCTAAGTACCTGGGTCGCGGCGAGGCTCAGCTTCAGCTGCTCGGCGACGCGAGCATCCTTTTCGATTTCGACCGCCTTCTTAAGCAGCGGCAGATTCTCGACCCCGCGCGTTTTATAGACGCCCACGGCGGCGGCTAAACGCTCCTCGACATTGGGACTGAACAGCATCAGCCTGCCGAGCGCACCGCGTATGACGCCACGCATGCGGTTGTTGACCCGGACCATGTCGTCATCTGTGCTCGTCGCGCCGAGCTTCTGGTCGTTCGTCGGGTCGATCGCAGCGCCCGCGCGCGCGATGATCACCTGTTTGGTGGCCTTGCGGACGGCGAGCGCGCCGTCGCTGAGCGCCTGCAGGACCGGAACGGCGCGAGGATCGCCAAGGGCGGCGAGCTTCTCCACGGCAGCGATGCGCTCGCCGAAGTCGTCGCTCGCGAAGCCCGCCAGTGCGTCGCTGAATTGATCGGCGCGCGCCACCTGCAGTCCGGCGAGGATTGCAAGGATGCCGATCACGAGGCAGATCAGGCGGGTGAAATTGATCGACCGCACTGCCGTCATCCCCGGTGCTTTCTGATTCTTGAGAAGATCCGGGCCGCCGCGGACGGCGGCCCGGACTCCGATCTTAGTTCGTCTTGTGCTTGGGCTCGGTGCAGTTGCCACAGACCCACGGGTAGGTCCAGTTCGCCACCTTGCCCTTGTTCTCCGCGATGTGCGGGCTCCACG
>DATAAP010000556.1:0-17478 GCA_036260035.1 Alphaproteobacteria bacterium
CGGGTCGAGCCGCTGCCGGCGAGCCACGGCGCGAGCGCGTGCATCAGCGCCCAGAGTGCGACGGCCATGATAAGGGTCGCGGCAACCACCCGCGGCAGCCGGCGCTTTAGTTGGCTGTCGGGGGCGAAGTAGCCGCGCCGCCGCAGCATGAAAGCCAGCATCGCGCTGTTGAGCCAAGCCGACACGACCGTCGCCAGCGCAATGCCGACATGGGCGAAGATTTGCATCAGCGCCAAGGCGGCGACGGTGTTCACCACGACGCAGATCACCGCGATCTTCACCGGCGTGCGCGTATCCTCGCGCGCGTAGAAGCACGGTGTCAGCACCTTGATCAGTACATAGGCGGGCAGACCGACTGCGTAGGCGGCGAGTGCCGCGGCGGTTGCATGCACTTCTGGCACGCGGAAGGCACCGCGCTCGAACAGCACCGAGATGATCGGCCGGTCGAGCACGATCAGCGCCGCCGCAGCCGGCAGGGTCAGCAGCACGGCCGCCTCCAGCGCGCGGTTCTGCGTCGCTACCGCCGCGCCGTGCTCGCCGCGGCGCACCTGGCGCGCCAGCAGCGGCAGGATCGCGGTGCCGATGGCGATGCCGATCACCGCGAGCGGCAGCTCGTAGATGCGGTCGGCGTAGTAGAGATAGGAGACGGCGCCCGTCGGCAGCAGCGAGGCGAGCACGATATCGATCAGCAGATTGACCTGCACGACGCCACTGCCCAGGGCGGCCGGCAGCATCAGCATGAGCAGCCGCTTGACCTCCGGCGACAGACGCGGGCGCGGCAGTGCGAGCTTCATCCCCGCATTGGCGCAGGCCCAGGCAAGCCAAACGAACTGCGCCACGCCAGCGAGCGCAACACCCCAGGCCAGCGCGTGGCCAGACGTTGCCGTGAAGGGCCTGAAGCCAAGCAGGCCGCCAATCAAGCACAGATTGAGCAGAACGGGCGTAGCCGCGACAGCCGCGAAGCGGTCGAGCGAGTTGAGTACGCCACCCTGCAGCGATACGAGGGAGATGAAGAGCAGATAGGGAAAGGTGATCCGCGTCAGCTCGACCGCCAGCCGAAACTTCTCCGGCTCGCGTACGAAGCCGGGCGCCGCCACTGTGATGAACCATGGCATCGCCAGCTCGATGATCACGACCAGCCCCAGCAGCACGGTGAGAAGCACCGCCATCGTGTCCTCGGCGAAGGCGCGGGCGGCCTGCTTGCCGGCCTCCGCAACCTTACCGGCGAACATCGGCACGAAGGCGGCATTGAACGCGCCCTCCGCGAACAGCCGGCGGAAGAAGTTCGGGAACTTGAAGGCGACGAAGAAGGCGTCGGCGACCGGCCCCGCGCCCAGATAGGCCGCGACCAGCACGTCGCGCAGGAAGCCGAGAACCCGGCTCGCCATGGTGTACCCGCCGACAGTGGCGATGGAGCGGAACAGTGCCATTGACGATAAGGCGGGAATTCGAAAAAGGGGAACGCGCGGCGACCGGCCGAGCCGGTTGCGCCGAGGCAGAACTAGCCGATTTACCGGGCGAAAAGAAGGCGGTTCGGATAGATTCAGTAAAGCGCGGCCGCGCAGGACGCGGAACTTGGCCGCGTGTAAGAGCAGATGGCCATTTTTTCGCGTTCCGGCTTGCGGCGGCTCGTGCTGCCAGCAATCCTGCTCCTCTTGGTCGGCGGCGGCGCCGCCGGCTTCTTTTTCTTCGCGCAGGCCGAGCCGCCGCCGCGCTTCCGCCTCGCCAAGGTGGACACCGGCACGATCGTCAGCGCCGTGTCCGCGACCGGCTCAGTGAATCCCGTCGTGACCGTGCTGGTCGGGTCGCAGCTCTCCGGCCAGATCAAGGAGCTGCTCGCCGACTTCAACACGCCGGTCAAATCCGGCCAGATAATAGCCCGGCTCGATGCCGACCAGATCGAGGCGCGCATGGCTCAGGCCAAGGCCGACCTCAAGGCGGCGGAGGCATCGCTGATGATGCAGCGCGCGCAGGCCGACCGTGCCAGGGCCGATATCGACACCGCCCGCGCCAATGTCGCCAACAACAAGGCGAATGTCGTGCGCAGCGAGGCCCTGCTGAAGGACGCCGAGCGCGAATACAAACGCAAGCGCGACCTGCTCGGCCGCGGTGCCGGCACGGCGGCCGACAGCGAGCGCGCCGAGACCGCGGTCGACACCGCGCAGGCGCAGCTCGTCTCCGCGCGCGCGCAGCTCGAAGCGGCCGTCGCCGCGCTCGAGGCCGCCCAGGCCGCATTGAAGGTCAGCGAGTCGCAGATCGCCGCCGCACAGGCGCAGATCGCGCAGCGCCACGCGGCGGTGCAGCAGGTGCAGGTCGATCTCGACCGTGCCGAGATCCGCTCGCCGATCGACGGTGTCGTCATCCAGCGCAGCATCGATGTTGGCCAGACCGTCGCCGCCAGCTTCCAGGCGCCCGAGCTGTTCCGCATCGCGCAGGACCTGCGCCGCATCGAGATCTGGGCCAGCGTCGATGAAGGCGATATCGGCCGCGTGCAGGCTGGCCAGGACGTGACCTTCACGGTCACCGCCTTTCCCGGCACGACATTCCGCGGCGAGGTGATGCAGGTGCGGCTCGGCCCGCAGACGATCCAGAACGTCGTCACCTATACGGTCGTCATCGCCGCCGACAATCCGGATTTGCGGCTGCTGCCTGGTATGACGGCGACGGTGCGCATCGTCTCCGACCGCCGCGACGACGTGCTGCGCGTGCCGAATGCAGCATTGCGCTATCGACCGCCCGGAGCACCGGGTATGGCCGAGGAACCGGTCCCCGCCGGGCCGCAGCGCGGGCCCGGCAACGCGCAGGAATTCGCCAAGCGCCTGATCAGCGAGCTGTCGCTTACGGCGGACCAGCAGCGCGAGCTTTCCGCGATCATGGAAGACAGCCGGCGCGAGTTCATAGCGCTCCGCGAGGCAGGCCTGCCGCCCGACCAACTGCGCAGCCGCGGTCAGGCGGTCCGCGCACGCACCGGCGAGCGCATCGCCGCGATCCTCACGCCCGAGCAGCTTCCGCGTTACCAGGAATTGCGTGCCGCACAGCGCAGCGTCACCAGCGCCTCAAGCGGCCGCATCTGGGTGATCGGCGCCGACGGTGATCCGCAGCCCGTGCCGGTGCGGCTCGGCATCGGCGACGGCACAGTGACGGAGATTGTCTCGGGCGACATCAAGCCCGGCCAGGAGGTCATCGTTGGCGGCGGCGCGCGCCCCGCAACGCCGACCGGACCCGGCCCGCGACTTGGCTTCTGACATGCCGCTGATCGAAGTCCGCGAGCTGTCGAAGACCTACACGCTGGGCGGCGAGCCGGTGCGGGCTCTGCGCAAGCTGTCGGTCGACGTCGAGCGCGGCGAGCTGGTCGCGGTGATGGGACCGTCAGGCTCCGGCAAGTCGACCTTCATGAACCTCGTCGGCTGCCTCGACCGGCCGACCAAGGGCAGCTACCGCCTCGATGGCATCGACGTCGCGCAGCAGAGCGTCGACGGCCTCGCAGCGCTGCGCAACCGCAAGATCGGCTTCGTCTTCCAGTCCTTCAACCTGCTGCCGCGCGCGACCGCGCTCGCGAATGTCGAGCTGCCGATGGTCTATGCGGGCGCTGATCGTACGAGGCGCCGTGCCCGCGCGCGCGAAGTGCTCGCCATGATCGGGCTCGGCGAGCGACTTCATCATCTTCCCACTCAGCTCTCTGGCGGCCAGCAACAGCGTGTCGCGATCGCCCGCGCGCTCGTCAACGAGCCCGTGCTGATTCTCGCCGACGAGCCGACCGGCTCGCTCGATTCGCGCACCAGCCTCGAGATCATGGCCTTGTTCCAGAAGCTGAACGCGTCCGGCATCACCATCGTGCTGGTGACGCACGAGCCAGACGTTGCGCGCTTCGCGCGCCGCGTGCTCACCTTCCGGGACGGCAAGCTGCGCGGCGACCGCCGCCAGGAGCCCGACGACGCCGCGGCGGAACTCGCCGCCGCTCCGCTGCGGGAGGACGCGGCATGACCGGCATGAGCTACGCCGAATCCGTGCGCTCGGCATTGACGGCGCTGCGCGCCAATCCGCTGCGCAGCGCCCTCACCATGCTCGGCATCTTCATCGGCGTCGCCGCGGTGATCGCGATGGTCGCGATCGGCGCGGGCGCGCGCGCCATGGTGCTCGAGCAGATCCGCAGCCTTGGCTCCAACATCATGATCGTGATGCCAGGCAACGTGACCGCCGGCGGCGTCCGGCTCGGTGCCGGCGCCAGCGCTCGCCTGACCCTCGATGACGCCGCAGCGCTCGAGCAGGAGATTCCAGCGGTGCAGATCGCAGCCTCGATCGTGCGCGGCTCGCAGCAGGTCGTCGCCGGCAATCTTAACTGGTCGACCGTCGTGCAGGGTGTCGTGCCCGGCTTCTTCGAAGCGCGCGAATGGGACGTCAGCAGCGGGCGCCTCTTCCTGCCCGAGGAGATCGACCGTCGTGCGCAGGTGGCGCTGCTCGGTCAGACCGTGGCGCGCACGCTGTTCGACGAGAGCGACCCCGTCGGGCAGAGCATTCGCATCCGCAACGTGCCGTTCACGATCATCGGCGTGCTGGCACCCAAGGGCCAGACGACGTTCGGGCAAGATCAGGACGACATCGTCATGCTGCCCTTCGGCACGGCGCGGCACCGCATCTTCGGCGTCAACCGCGCCAACGCACGCAATGTCGGCACGATCGTGATCAAAATCCGCGAGGGCGACGACATGGCGCAAGCCGAGGACGACATGCGCGCCCTGCTGCGCCAGCGCCACCGCCTGCAGGCGAACCAGGACGACGACTTCATCATCCGCAACCTGACGGAGATTGCGGCGACCCGCGATGCCTCGTCGCGCACGCTGGCGCTGCTGCTCGCGGCGGTCGCCGCGGTGTCGCTCGCGGTCGGCGGCATCGGCATCATGAACATCATGCTCGTCTCCGTGACCGAGCGGACGCGCGAGATCGGCGTGCGGCTTGCGGTGGGCGCGCGGCCGCGCGACATCCGCAGCCAGTTTCTGATCGAGGCGACCACGCTGTCGGTGCTCGGCGGCGCGGCCGGGGCGGTGCTGGGGATCGGCGCGGCTGTCGCGATCGCCTCGGTCGCCGGCTGGCCCACCTTGGTGCAGCCCGGATCGGTCGCGCTCGCGATCGGTTTCAGCGGCTTGGTCGGCATCTTCTTCGGCTTCTACCCCGCCCAGCGCGCCGCCCGGCTGGACCCGATCGAAGCACTGCGGCATGAGTAGCCGCGTTCTGCCAAAACCTGACGCCGGAGGTCCCATGCGCATTGCCACTCTCGCTCTCTTCGCCCTGATCGCAGCGCCCGCTGCACAAGCCGACACCTCGCCCTATGCCGGCGAGCAGAACCGCGTGATCAAGGCGCTATCGCCGGGCGAGATCGACGATCTGCGCATGGGCCGCGGCATGGGCCTCGCCAAAGCCGCGGAGCTCAACAGCTTCCCGGGCCCCGCGCATGTCCTCGAACTCGCCGACCGGCTGAACCTGAGCGCCGAGCAGCGCGCGCGGACCGAAGCGCTGATGCGCGAGATGAAGGCGGAAGCCCAGCGCCTCGGCGCGGCAGTACTGGCTGCCGAGCAGGCGCTCGACCGCGCCTTCGCCGAGCGCCGCATCGACGACAGCTCTCTGCGCGCGAAGCTGACGGAGATCGCCGCCCTGCAGGGCGAGCTGCGTTACGTCCATCTGCGCACGCATCTCGCGCAGACCGCGATCCTCACGCCGGAGCAGGTGCGGCGCTACGACGTCCTGCGCGGTTACAGTCAGCCCGCCGCGGCACCCGCAAAGGGACATGGCGGACACGGCACGCACAAGCACTAGTGCTTCCGAACTCCTCGCGCGATCGGCGGTTTCCGCAGCTGGAACCGCTCCGGCCCGACGCTCGTTTGCCGGGAAACGTAAGCCGCGGAAGCGACCGCTGGTGGCGCTCGCGGCGGTTGTCCCCTCAACGGCGAAGGAGATTGCGCATGATGCCTCGTGTGATCGCGTGTGCTGGCGTGCTGGCGCTGGGAGTCGCGGGCTGTTCCGGAATGAATTCGACGGAGCAGCGGACTTTGAGCGGCGGCGCGTTGGGTGCGGGTGCGGGCGCGGCGCTTGGCGCGATCACGGGCGGCAGCGTGGTCGGCGGCGCACTGATCGGCGGTGCCGCCGGCGCTGTCGGCGGCTACATCTACGACCGCGAGAAGAGAAAGGAGTAGCGCCGCGGCTTAGACAACTGACCGTCGCGACGTAGATCCGGGCATGCTCACGCGCAGGCGCGGCAGGTATGCGGCGTGCCACGGAGATAACTTATTCGTAGTCGACATTATCTAGCTCCAAGTGAAGAGGCGGTTAAGGTGCGCATGGAGCGCCCACAGCGACGGTCCAAGCGGTGCCATGCGCCGGGAACACGATCCGCCCGCCTGCGGTTCTCAGACGATCAGCCGGCCTGCTTGCGGACACGCTTGCGGGCAGTTTTTGCGAAGGAGATGATCATGGAACGTCCGATGCAGCTCGTTGCCGCAGCGCTTCTTGCCGCCGGCTCGCTACTCGCCGCACCGGAAGCCGGAGCGCAGATGACGCAACCCTCGGGCACGGTGACTACGGCGCCGACGGTTCCGGACGAGAAGCTCGATGCGGCCGCGGTGGCGATTTCGCGCGTCAGCGCGATCTCGCAGCAATATGAGCAGCGCTTCAACTCGGCGCCGCCGGAAGACCGCGCACGGATTGCCGACGAGGCGGACGCAGCACTTGAGCAGGCAGTGAACGAAAGCGGCTTGTCGGTCGAGGAATACAACAACATCGTCGAGATCGCGCAGGCCGATCCCGAGGTGCAGGAGAAGCTCCTGCAGCGGCTGCAGGTCCCCGTGGAGCAGGAGTAGCCGCAGACCACACGTCAGAGACGCGAAATCGGCCGACTTGCATTCGGGCAGGCCAGGCGTAACTCTGGTGCGATGAGCCAGCGCCACAGTGCTGACGAGGGTCAGGAGCCGGCCGGCGCCGGGATGGCCGCACCGACCGCGCTCCTGCTCGACCTGCTGGAATGGCTTGCCAGAGAGCCGCGCCGTTATACCGAGACGATGGAGGCGTGGCGCACCTCATGCCCGCGCTTGCCGGTCTGGGAAGACGCGGTCGAGCGTGGATTCGTGCGCCGCGAGCGATCAGGAGGCGAAGCGGCAACCGTGACGGTAACCGAGGCCGGCCTGCTCTTCCTGCGCAAGCACCGCGGACGATCCACGCGATGACTGCGCCGCGCGCGATCGGCGTGCAGCAGCCCAGCCGCGACGCCGCTGCCGTTTGGGCCAGCGAACGCCGTTCAAATTGAGGATTTCTAAGTACCAGCGAGTTCGCTAAGAGCAGATCGCGGCCTCTGGTAGTTTTCACGTTACTAACCATTTATATGCTATGGTTGCGCCGGCGGTGTTCCGCCGCCTGCCGCCCCCGCACTTGGAAAGCTCGACACCGATATGCGCAACGTACGCGCGGAAAGCCGCGCGAGAGACCTCTCGCTGCATCCCGACGCCCTCTCCACCCATTGCACGCAAAGGCTTCGGGAAATCGTCCGCCAGTACGCGGAACCGGATACGTCGCGCGCGATCGTCCAAGTCCTCAACACCGGCCTGCCATTCCTGCTGCTCATGGGGGCGATGTTCTACGCCTTGAATCGGGATTTCTGGCCTGCGATGCTGCTCGCGCTGCCAGCTGGCGGCCTGCTCGTCCGCCTCTTCGCCATCCAGCACGATTGCGGCCACGGGTCCTTCTTTAGATCGCGCTGGGCCAATGACCTGCTGGGCTGGTTTCTGGGTGTCGTGACGCTGACGCCCTACGGCGCGTGGCGCCGCAACCACGCCATCCACCATGCGACATCCGGAAATCTGGATCGCCGAGGTATCGGCGACGTGGATACGTTGACCGTGAGCGAGTATCGCGCGCGGTCCTTCTGGCGCCGCGCCGCATACCGCCTCTATCGCCATCCGTTCGTCCTGTTCGGGATCGGGCCGGCCTATCTGTTCCTGCTGCGCCACCGCGTTCCGGTCGGAACATTCCGCGATCGTCGGATTTGGCTAAGCGCCCTTAGTACCAATCTCGCGATCGCAGCCGTGATCACAACTCTCATCCTAGCCGTCGGGTTGGGGCCGTTCCTCGCCGGCTATCTACCCGTCATGCTGCTCGGTGCATCGGTCGGGGTCTGGCTCTTCTACGTGCAGCACCAGTTCGAGGACACCTATTGGGAGACCGGCAAGCGTTGGAACTTTCAGGCGGCGGCGTTGGAAGGTTGCTCCTACTATGACCTGCCGGCTTTGCTGCACTGGCTCACCGGCCATTTAGGCTTGCACCACATCCATCACTTGTCGAGCAAGATCCCGAACTATCGTTTGCGCGATTGCTTCCGCCACAGCCCGGAGCTGTGGTCGGCGAAGCGGCTGACGTTATCGGACAGCCTGCGCTGCGCCCGGCTGGCGCTGTGGGACGAAAAAGGCCGCCGGCTTGTGCCGTTCAGGGCCGCCAGACGGCGTGAATAGCGGTCACCGCGCGCCGGTCGGCTTCCAGGGTTCGGGCAGCCCGATCGTGCTTCCGGTACCGCGCTCAGCGTCGCGGCGGGCGCGCACGGCGCTGTCGTAGTCGCGCTGATCGCGCTTCGCAGCCTCGTCCCGCCGCAACTCCGCAGCTCGATCGGTGATGCCCGGCTGCGGCACGGTAGTCGTCAGCGGCGGGTTGCCCGGCAGGGAGATCTGAGGCGGCTGCATGCGCTCGATCCGGCCGCTCTCAAGGCGCTGGCGCGCCGCGCGCTCGGCCTGCTCGCGGTCCAGCAATTCGCGCTGATTGCGCTCGATTTGCTCCTGCCGGAGGCGCTCGCGGCTCTCCTCGCGTTCGCGGATCAGGCCCTGTGAATCGGGCGGCTGTTGCGCCACCGCTGGAGCGGCGATTGCCAGCACCGCCGCAGTGATCACTGCTCGCATCTGAAACTTTGTCATCGTCGCGATCGGCAGCTCCCTGCGTCCCTCCGGAATATGGGTACGCAGCGGACGTCCCGGAAGATGACCCTCAGGGCTCTTTCGGGAGGCGCGGCCGGTCGGAGCCTTGCGGCAGGAAGGGCCGCCAGAACGCCTGGGCCATGTCGAACCAGCTCTGCCATAGCGAGAACGGCAGCGAGGCGAGCGAGGTGAGCGCCGTCGGCTGCAGCGCGGCGCCGAAGGCTCCCAGCGACGGGATGCCGCGTAGGCTGACGGACACGTATTCGGACCCTTCCTCCGCATCGACGCGGCGCTTCAGCTCGATGTCGAGGCCGGGAAGGCGGGCGGTGGCCTTGGTATCGTCCACGGGCGTTCCTTGCTACTGCGCGGCGGCGACGGATCCCGCAGCGCGGCGTCGCTGCACTGCCGGCATCGCGCGCTCCTGCGCGTCGGGATCGGCCAGTGCCGCGAGGACGCGCTCGCGGATGCGATTCAGCTTGTGCTCCTCGTCGATCTTATGGCCGAACACGTCCTTCACATAGAAGACGTCGACCACGCGCTCGCCATATGTCGCGATCTTCGCAGTGCCGATCGACAGTCCGAGCTCGGTCAAGGCACTCGTCACCTCGAACAGCAGGCCGGGCCGGTCGCTGCCGTTGATTTCGATGAGCGTATGCGTCGCCGACGCCTTGTTGTCGACGACGACGCGCGGCGGGATCGGCAGCGCCGCCATGCGGCTGGGGCCCTTCTTGCGCTTGGCCAACGCCTCGCGCAGCTTGAGCCGGCCCGACAGCGCCTGCTCGATCGTCGCCGCGAGCTTCGCGAGCCGCTCCGGCTTCTCGAAGGCCGTGCTGCCGCTCTCACTCGCCAGCGTCTCTTGGATCAAGAAGGTGTCGAGCGCCATGCCGTCGCTCATGGTGAAGATCTGCGCACCGACGATGTTGGCGCCGGCGAGCGCGATGGCACCGGCGATGCGGCTGAACAGGCCGGGATGGTCGGCGGTGTAGATCGTGATCTCGGTGACGCCGCGCGCGCGGTCGATGCGAGTATCCAGCGAAATGGGTGCGTCGTCGCGCACCGCCTGGCGGATGAAGCGCGCGTGCCGCGCCTGCGTCTTGGTGTCGACGGAGAGCCAGTAGGCGGGATAGCCGCGCGCGAAATGCGCTTCGAGATCCTCCTCGGTCCAGTCCGAGAGCTCGGCACACAGGGCGGTCTGCGCCGCCTCGACGCGCGAGCGTGCGCTGTGCTCGAGCACCGCACCCGACAACGCCTCCTCGGCGCGGTAGTATAGCTCGCGCAGCAGAGTGGCCTTCCAGTTGTTCCAGATATTGGGCCCGACCGCGCGGATGTCGGCGACGGTTAGGCACAGCAGCAGGCGCAGCCGTTCTGGCGACTGCACCAATTCCGCGAAATCAGCGACGGTCTTCGGATCGTGGATGTCGCGCTTGAAGGCAGTGTTCGACATCGCGAGGTGCCAGCGCACCAGCCAGGCGACGGTCTCCGTCTCTTCGTCGGTAAGGCCGAGGCGCGGGCCCAGCTTCTGCGCCACCTCCTCGCCCAGCACCGAATGATCGCCGCCGCGGCCCTTCGCGATGTCGTGCAAAAGGACGGCGAGATAGAGCGCGCGCCGCGACTGGATCTTATGCACGATGTCGCTCGACAGCGGGAGCTCCTGCTTCAGCTCGCCGTTCTCGATGCGGTGCATGATGCCGATCGCGAAGATCGTGTGTTCGTCGACCGTGTACACGTGGTACATGTCGTGCTGCATCTGAGCCACAACGCGGCCGAAATCGGGAATGAAGCGGCCGAACACGCCCGCCTCGTTCATCGCGCGCAAAGTGATCTCCGCATCCTGACGGTCGGTCAGGATCTCCATGAATAGGCGGTTGGCTTCGGGATCGGCGCGCAGCTCGGCATCGATCAGCCGCAGATTCTGACGAATGAGGCGCAGCGCATAGGGGTGAATGTCCAGCCCGTGCTCCTGGGCGGCACGGAAAATGCGGATGAAATTGACCGGGTCGTCGTCGAAGGCGCTTGCCTTGCCCACGGTGATGCGGCCGTTCTCGATGGCGAAGCCCGCCAGCCGGTTCTTCTGCCGTTTGATGAAGGCCGGCAGGCTTGCGAGCCGCGCCAGGCTCATGCGCGGCTTCTTCTCCGCCTCTATCTCCAGCGCCGAGCAGAAGATGCGCGTCAGATCGCCGACATCCTTGGCGATGAGATAGTAGTGCTTCATCAGGCGCTCGACGCCCGACAGCCCGCGGTGGTCCGTATAGCCCATGCGCGCGGCGATCTCCGGCTGCGCGTCGAAGGTCAGGCGGTCGTCGGCGCGCTTGGTGAGGTAGTGGAGATTGCAGCGCACCGTCCACAGGAATTCCTGCGCCTTGGCGAACTTGCCCGCCTCCTCCGCCGTCAGCACACCCTTGAGCACGAGATCGTCGACGCGGTCGACGAGATGGACGTATTTCGCGATCCAGAACAGGGTGTGCAGGTCGCGCAGGCCGCCCTTGCCCTCCTTGACGTTCGGCTCGAGCACGTAGCGCGAATCGCCGAGCCGCTTGTGGCGCTCATTGCGCTCCTTGAGCTTCGCGGCGACGAATTCCTGCGCGCTGCCCTTGACCACGTTGGCGAGGAATTTCTTGCGGAATTCCGCATAGAGCTTGTCGTCGCCCCAGAGATAGCGCGACTCCAGGAGTGCCGTGCGGATCGTCATGTCCTCGCGCGCGAGCCGGATGCATTCGTCAAGCGAGCGCGTCGCGTGCCCGACTTTCAGACCGAGATCCCACAGCATGTAGAGCAGGAACTCGACGAGCTGCTCGCCGCGCGGCGTCTGCTTGTAAGGGCGCAAGAAGAGGAGGTCGATATCCGAATGCGGCGCCAGCTCGCCGCGGCCGTAGCCGCCGACGGCGATGACGGCGAGGCGCTCGGCCTGCGTCGGATTCGCCATCGGATAGACGTGCCGCTCCGCATAATCGTAGATGAGCCGCACGATCTGATCGACCATGAAGCATTGCGCGCGCACGGTGGCCGTGCCGCCCGCGCCCGCCTCGAAGCGCGAGCGGATCTCGCTGGTGCCCGCGGCCAGCCCGGCCTTCAGCAGGTCGCGCGCTTTCGCGCGCTTCGCCTCGGCGCTCAGGTCCTCATTCTTGGCGACGGCATCGAGCGCCACGACAAGGGCGCGGCGGTCGATGATTTCGCGCTGGTTGACGATCGCGTCCATCGGGAACTACTGCCGTGCTCTCAACCGTTATTCAGGCGGGACAGGTCTTGCGGCCGGGACCAAGTATATAGGGTCTCTGGCTCGGGCCGCTCCCGGAAATCGCATCCCATCGCCGATCGGAAGCCGCCGGCCCATGTATAAACGATTGATTCTGCTGACAGCCTTGGCTCTGCTGAGCGCCTGCGCCGAACGCACGGGTCCGCCGCCGACCCCGTCGCTGACCGTAGGCTTCGCCGACGAGAGCACAGCGGCCCGGCTCGGCTCGCCAGTGATCGAGATCAAGGCCGCCAACCCGCAGCCGCTGGTCACTGCGGAGCTCGTCAGCGCGGGCGGCAATGTGATCGCCGCGGCGCCGGGGCAGCTCGAGCCGCAGATGCCAGCGGGCTATCCGTTCGGCACTTCGATTGGCATTTTCGGCGGCAGCTGGGGCAGCAGCAGCGGCGGCGGCATCGGCGTCGGTGTGCCGCTTGGCGGCTATGGCTCGGCAACCGTGCCGCAAGGCGAGCTCGTGCGCAGCCGTGCCTTGATCTTGGTGCCCGACATGGCCAGCTACCGGCGCAACTGGGAGAATTCGAAGGTGCGGGTCAAATTCGGCAACGCCGCCGGCGACACCAGCGTTGCGGAGATTCCTGCACCGGCGCCAGGAGGCCGCTGAGGCCGCGACGACGTCACGGGAGCCCGCGTCATGAAGCTGAACGACGCATTCTTCCATTTCTCGCGCGGCGCGGCCCGGCATGTCGGCCAGCCCGCGGCCTTCGTGCTGGCGATACTGGTGATTGCCGCGTGGGCGATCACCGGGCCGATCTTCCAATGGTCCGACACCTGGCAGCTCATCATCAACACCGGCACGACGATCGTCACCTTCCTGATGGTGTTCTTGATCCAGAACACGCAGAACCGCGACAGCGAGGCGATTCACCTGAAGCTCGACGAGCTGATCCGTGCCACCAAGCGGGCGCGCAATTCGCTGCTCGATCTCGAGGAGGGCACGGAAGAAGAGATCAAGGCGCTGCGCGAGGAGTTCGTGAAGCTCGCCGAGCGCAAGCGCCTCAAGCAGGAGATGAAGGAGCACCAGGGCTGAGCCGGCGCGGTCGCGCACGCCACAGTAGGGCCAGTGTCACCAGCACCGCATCCACCGCCATCTCCACGCGCGTCAGCCCGCGCCATCGCATAGTGGATCACGGCAAGTGCCGCCGCGGCATAGACCAGCCGGTGGATGCGCTGCCACCCGGCACCCAGCCAGCGATGCATAAAACCTGGCGACGTCGCGGCGAGCGGCACGAGTGCCAGCGCGGCGGCAGTGCCGATCAGCAGCCAGGGCCGCACGATCTCGCCGGCGAGAAATGGCCAGTCGAAGCCGTATTGCCGCGTCCAGGCGATGACATGCACGGCCGCGTAGAATGCGGCAAACAGCCCGATCATCCGCCGCAACGCCTGCGGCCATTGCCAGCCGGTCAGGTCACGCAGTGGTCCAATCAGCAGTCCGAGGACGAGCAGCCGCATCGACCATGTGCCCGTCTCCTGCACGATGGTGCGGAACGGCGAGGCGAGCGCGCCGGTGAGATAGTCATGCGCCAGCATCGCGCCCGGAATCGCCAGCGCCGCGAACACGGCGATGCGCAGGGGACGCAGGAGCTCTTTTCTCATCGCTCCCATCTACGGCCCGGCGGCCGGAGCGCGCCAGTCACACCTTGTTCAACAGCCCGCGCAACCGATAAAGCATTTCCAGGGCTTCGCGCGGGCTGAGCTCGTCGGGATTGATGGCGACGAGCGCCTCCTCCGCCTTGGATATAGCGGCGCTTTCGCGCGCAGGCGCTCCGCCTTTGGGCCGCGCGGCGCTGAACAAAGGCAAGTCGTCGGCGAGCTTCGCGACCGTCTCCGCCTCGCCGCTCTTCTCCAGCGCATCGAGCACCTGCTCGGCGCGCTCGATCACCGCCGGCGGCAAGCCGGCGAGCTTCGCGACATGGATGCCGTATGAGCGGTCGGCCGCACCCGGCGCCACCTCGTGCAGGAACACGACATCGCCCTGCCATTCCTTGACGCGCATCGTGTAGCAGGCGAGCCCGTCGAGTTTCGCGGCGAGCGCCGTCAGCTCGTGATAGTGCGTGGCGAACAGCGCGCGGCAGCGGTTGACCGCGTGCAGGTGCTCGATCGCCGCCCAGGCGATCGAGAGCCCGTCATACGTCGCGGTGCCGCGCCCGATCTCGTCGAGGATCACCAGGGCGCGCGGTCCCGCCTGGTTGAGAATCGCAGCGGTCTCCACCATCTCGACCATGAAGGTCGAGCGGCCGCGCGCGAGGTCGTCGGCAGCCCCGACCCGGCTGAACAGCCGGTCGACCACGCCGATGCGCGCGCGCTCCGCCGGCACGAAGGAGCCGATCTGCGCCAGGATCGCGATCAGCGCGTTCTGGCGCAGGAAGGTCGATTTGCCGGCCATGTTGGGGCCGGTCAGCAGCCAGATGCGCTTGGCGCGCTCCTCGCCGGAGAGCGTGCAGTTGTTGCCGACGAAGGCCGGACCGCCCGAGGCCGCGAGGGCCGCCTCTACGACCGGATGGCGGCCGCCCAGAACCTCGAAGACGAGGCTGTCGTCGATGGCGGGGCGGCAGTAGCGCCGTTCGACCGCGAGGTCCGCGAGCGCTGCGGCGACATCGAGAGCGGCGATCGCCGCGGCGGCGCGCGCGATCTCCTCTGCACGGCTCGTCACTTCTTTCACGAGATCCGCAAACAGCGCGGTCTCGAGCGCGAGCGCCTTGTCGGCGGCAGAGACGATCGCCTGCTCCAGTTCGCCCAGCTCCACGGTCGTAAAGCGCATGCCGCTCGCCATGGTCTGGCGATGAATGAAGCTCGGGTTGCCCGCCAGCTTGTCGGCGTGGGTCGGTGTCACTTCGATGTAGTAGCCGAGCACGTTGTTGTGACGGATCTTGAGCGACGGTGCCTTGGTCTCCGCCGCGTAGCGAGTCTGCAGCCCGGCGATCAGTTGGCGGCTCTCGTCGCGCAGCCGGCGCAGCTCGTCGAGCTTCTCAGAGTAACCGGCGGCGACGAAGCCGCCGTCGCGCGGATCGAGCGGCAGCTCGGGACCGAGCGCGCGGGCGAGACGGTCCACCAGCACCTTGTGCTCGCCGAGTCCGCGCGCACAGGCTGCGATGCCAGCGGGAATGCCGGAGAGGCCATCCGAGCCGACGATAGCGCGCAGTCCGGGAACCGCGGCGAGCGCGTCGCGCAGTGCCGCCAGATCGCGCGGGCCGCCGCGGCCGAGCGTCAGGCGCGACAGCGCGCGCTCGACATCCGGCAGGCCGCGCAGCGTCGCACGCAGCGAGTCGCGCCGCCGCGAGTCATCGACGAAGAATGCGACCATGTCGAGCCGTGCCTCGATCTGCACCGGATCGGTCAGCGGCGCGGCGAGATGTGCTGCCAGCCGCCGCGCGCCGGCGCCGGTCAGCGTGTGGTCGATCGTCGCCAGCAGCGAGCCGCGCCGTCCGCCATCGAGCGTCTGGTCGAGCTCGAGATTGCGCCGCGTCGCCGGATCGATTTCGAGGAAGCCGCGCTCGCCATGGCGCGTCGGCGGGTTCAGCCGCGGCAGCCGGCCCTTCTGCGTCAGCTCGACATAGTCGACCAGGCCGCCGCCGGCGGCCAGTTCCGCGCGGCCGAAGGCGCCGAACGCATCGAGCGCCTTGACGCCGTAGAGCGCCTCGAGCCGCCGCCGGCCGTTCTCGCTGTCGAAGCGCGACGAAGGCAGCGGCGTCAGCACGGTCTTCCATTCGGCAAGTGGCGCCTTCAGCTCGACGCGGTCGAGCAGGCGGTCGGGAACGAGCAGCTCGCCGGGAGCAACGCGTGCGAGCGCGGCGCCAAGTCCCGCCGCCGAGACCGGTTGCAACGCGAACTCGCCGGTGGACATGTCGAGCCAGGCGAGGCCGAGCGCGCCGCCAGCCTCCGACAAGGCGGCGAGATAATTGTGCCGGCGCGCATCGAGCAGCGTGTCTTCAGTCAACGTGCCGGGCGTGATCACGCGCACCACGTCGCGGCGCACGACCGCCTTCGAGCCGCGCTTCTTCGCCTCGGCCGGATCCTCCATCTGCTCGCAGACGGCGACGCGGTGGCCTTGCCTGATTAGGCGTAGCAGATAGGCTTCATAGGCGTGCACCGGCACGCCGCACATCGGAACGTCCTCGCCGAGATGCTTGCCGCGCTTGGTCAGCGCGATGTCGAGCGCCTTCGCCGCGACCACCGCGTCGTCGAAGAACAGCTCATAGAAGTCGCCCATACGATAGAAGAGCAGCACGCCGGGATGGGCGCGCTTCACGTCCAGGTACTGCGCCATCATCGGCGTGACGTCGGCGGCGGGCGCCTCACGCGGAGCGTCGATCGGGCGGGAATCGTCCATGGCGGGCGGACTCTATCACGCCGCGCCGTCCGGGGAAGCCGGTCAGCTCAGCCGAGCAGCACCCGCGGCAGCCAAAGCGTGATCGCTGGGATGTAGGTCACCATCACCAGCACGATCAGCATCGGGATGTAGAAGACCAGGATGCTGCGCGACACCGCCTCCATGCTGACCTTGCCGATGGCGCAGCCGACCACCAGCGTCGGGCCTACGGGCGGAGTCAGCAGGCCGATGCCCAGGTTCATGATCATGATGATGCCGAAATGCACCGGGTCGATTCCGAACATCTTGATCACCGGCAGGAAGATCGGCGTGCAGATCAGCAGCATCGGCGCCAGGTCCATGAACGTGCCGAGGAAGAGCAGCAGCAGGTTCATGTACAGCAGAAAGGTATACTTGTCGGACGAAATGGAGACGAAGAAATCCGTCGCCATCGCCGGCACGCGCATGATGGCCATCATGTAGCCGAAGGCGATCGAGAAGCCGATCATGATCATGACCATGCCGACCGTGCGCACGACACGGCCGACGAGCGCCGGCAGCTCCCGCCACTTGTAGTCGCGGTAGATGAACAACGTCACGAAGAAGGCATAGACGCAGGCGACCGCCGCCGATTCCGTCGGCGTAAAGATGCCAGAGAGGATGCCGCCAAGGATGATGATCACCGTGATCAGCCCCCAGAACGCGTCCGCGGCGATCCGGATCGCCTGACGGAACGAGATCACCTCTCCTTTCGGGAAATTCTGCCGGTGGGCGATGATCAGGCACAGCACCATTAAGGAGAGGCCCAGCAGCAGGCCGGGGATCACGCCCGCCATGAACAGGTGCGCGACCGACACCGTGCCGCCGGCGGCGAGCGAATAGATGACGGCGTTGTGCGACGGCGGGATCAGCAAGGGCTGCAGCGCGCCCGAGATGGTGACGTTGACGGCGAACAGGCGCGGATAGCCGTTCTTAAA
>DATAAP010000557.1:0-4532 GCA_036260035.1 Alphaproteobacteria bacterium
CGACAAACAGCTCAATACGGTCGACAATCCCCGCATCGAGAAACTGACGCGCAACGTTGGCACCGCCGAAGAGCCAGACGTCACCCGTTCCACCTGCCCTTAGCTCTGCCGCGACGGCGGCTGCGTCACCATGCCGGCGCTCGATGCGGGCAGGTGGCGACACGAGTGGGCGCGACGTCATGACGATCGTCCGCTTGGCGCCGAACGGCCATGGCCCGAAGCGCAAGGTCTGCTCGTATGACGTGCGGCCCATAACGATGGTGCCGATGCCGGCTAGGAACGCATCGAAGCCGAAATCCTGCGCCGGATATGGATCCAACCAGTCGACCTCGCCGTCCATCGTCGCGATGAATCCGTCGGCACTGATCGCGAGATAAAGCCGGAAGAGGGGCGCCACCATCGTGCCGTGCAATGCCATGGCCTGTGGCCGCATTCAAGGCCGGCTATTTCTCGTGGAAGGCGCGGCGCATGCGGTCGAACAATGGCGACACCAGATAGTCGATCGCGCGCCGCTCGCCAGTGACGATCATCACCTCGGCCGGCATGCCGGGATAGAGCCGCACCTCCGGCCACTCGGCTAGCGACTCGCGCGACAGGCGCGCCCGGGCGATGAAGTAGTGATCGCCAGTGCGCTGGTCCGTCATCATGTCGGCCGCGACGTAGGTAATAGTAGCCTCGACGGTCGGCGCCAGGGTGCGCGTGTAGGAGGTGAGCCGCACGCGCGCCGGAAGGCCGCTGCGGACCGAATCGATATCCCTTGGTTGAACGCGCGTCTCGACAATCAGCTCATCATCGACGGGAACGATATCCATCAGCGGTTGGCCCGGGCCGATGACGCCGCCCGGCGTCACTAGGCGGATGTCGGTGACGACGCCGTCCTGGGGCGAGACGACCTCGCGGCGCTGACGAACGTCGCGCGCGGCGCGGATACGGTCGTTGAGGTCGGCCTCCAGCGCGCGCGCCTCCTGCAGCTCTCTGGCAATCTCGGCGAGCCGCGTGTCGCCGAGATTGACGATCTCCAGCTGGGCGCCGCCGATCGCCTGCTTGGAGCGGGCGATCGCGCCGCGCAGCTCACCTTGGCGGCCCTTGAGGTCGGCGACGTTGCGGTCGAGCTCGAGCAGCCGGGGCCGGCGCTCGAAACCCTTCTCGAGTAGCTGCGCGACGTTAGCGCGCTCCTCTTCCATCAGCGCGAGGCGGCGCGTCACTGCCGTGAGCTGCGACTGGTTCGACGCGATCTCCTCCTGGAGCTGGTCGATGCGCTTCTGCAGCACCGCCTCGGAGCTCTCATAGGCGCGCCAGCGCGCCTGGAAGAGCTTGAGCTGGGTCGAGATGGTCTCGGCAACGACCGGATCGTTGCGCTGCGCCGTCAGCTCGGGCGGAAATTCGAGCACCAGGCTGCCTTCCTGCTCGGCGCGCAGGCGCGCAATGCGGGCCTGCGCGGCGACCAGCTGGCTGGTGATCTGGCCAAGCTGGGAGTCGGCCTGGGTCGTGTCGAGCAGCGCCAAGATCTGGCCGCTCTTGACGACTTCGCCTTCGCGCACGAGCAGCTCGCGCAGGATGCCCCCTTCCAGGTGCTGGACCGTCTTGCGGTGGCTGTCGGCGACGAGCGTCCCCTGCGACAGCGAGGCGCTGTCCAGCCGCGCATAGAGCGACCAGCCGAAGAAGGCGCACAGCATCGCGACGACGATCGCAATGCCGGCCGTAACCGTCGGTCGCAGGCTCGGTTCGACGTCGAGCTCGATGGGGTGGGTGCCAGAAAGGGCGAGCTGGCTCATGAGCGGGCGGTCCTTTCCATCGGCAGGCGCGCGATCTTGGGATCCTGCACGCGGGCGCCCGCGTGCTGCGTGGTCATGGCCTTCATGATGTCCTGGCGCGGCCCGAACTGCTCGACGATGCCCTCGCGCAGCACCAGCAGCTTGTCGGCAACGGTCATGACCGACATGCGGTGCGCGATGATGATGACGGTGATGCCCGCCTTCTTCGCCTCGCGGATGGTATTGAGCAGGGCCTGCTCGCCTGCACCATCCATATTTGAGTTGGGCTCGTCGAGGACGAGCAGGCGTGGCGAGCCGAACATGGCGCGGGCGAGGGCAAGGCGCTGGCGCTGGCCGCCGCTCACGGTGAAGCCGCCGTCGCCGAGATGCGTGTCGTAGCCGTGCGGCAGGCGGCCGATCATCTCGTGCACGTCGGCGCGCTTGGCGGCCGTGATCACGTCGGCGATGTCGGCATCACCGAGGCGCGCGATGTTCTCGCGCACGGTGCCTTCGAGCAGGGCGGGGTTCTGCGGTAGATAGCCGACCTGGCCCCCGAAGCTCTCGCGCTCCCAGGTGAAGACATTATGGCCGTCCAGATAGATGCCGCCCGTGGTCGGCTGCCACACGCCCACGAGGAGGCGCGCGAGTGTCGATTTGCCCGAGCCGGACGGCCCGACGATGCCGAGCACCTCACCGGGCTCGAGCGAGAAGGACACGTTGCGCAGCACCGGGCGGTCGGCGCCCGGCGGCACGAAACTGACCCGGTCGACCAGGATATTGCCCTGGTCTGCGGTGAACTGCGCCGTGCTGCGCCGCGATTCGTGCTTCGACAGCAGGTCTCGCAGGCGGTTGAGCGCGCTTATCGCGTTGCCCCAATGTCGCCAGCCCTCGATGATGCCGTCCAGTGGATGCAGCAGGCGCCCCATGATGATGGTTGCGCACATCATGGTGCCGGCACTGACCTCGTGGTCGATCACGAGCACGGCGCCCGTGGCCAGCATGGCGACTTGCAAGCCCATGCGAACCGAGCGGGTCAGGGCGGTGATGAAGCGGGCACCGGTATTGCCGGCGCCGACCATGGCCAGAGCGCGGTTCTGCCCGCGGCGCCAACGCTTGATCACGCTTGGCAGCATGCCGAGCGCCTCGATGACCTCCGCATGGCGGATCGCCGACGCGATCTCCGAATGCGACTTGACGGCAGCTTCATTGGCGAGCGCCGACGGTCGGCGGGCGATGAACTCCATGGTCAGGCCAAGGCAGACGAGGAGCACGATGGCCGACAGCGCCACGAACCCGTACGCGGGATGCAGGAGGAAGAGCACCAGCAGGAACAGCGGCGCGAATAGCGCGTCGAAGGGGAGCGTGATCGGACCGCCGGTGACGAACTGGCGCAGCTCCTGCAGGTCGCGCACGGCGTTCGCCGACCGTGGGGACTGGGTCTGCAGGGATTCGGTCACCGCCGATTCGAGCACGGTCGCATTGAGGCGCCGCGTCATCTGCTCGCCGACAATGATGAAGACCTTCGCCCGGATGAAATCCAGCAGCATCATGAAGACCAGGCAGATGCCGGCGAGCAGCGTCAGCATGGTCAGCGTGTCGATGCTGCGGCTGCTGATCACGCGGTCGTAGATCTGCAGCATATAGAGCGGCACGACGAGGTGCAGCGCGTTGATGAAGATACCGATGAACGCCGCAAATATGATTCCAGCCGCGCTCCTGCGCAGGGTCCAGCGCAGGAGGTCGGTGCGGGCCTCGGTCCTGGCAGAGACCTTGGTCATGGCTCAGTCGGCCGCCGTGGCCGCTCCGAACCCGTTTGGATGCGCGCGCCGCCACTTCCAGGCGGTCGCGACAATCGTGTCGATGTCAGTGTAGTGCGGCTGCCAGCCGAGTTCGCGCCGGATGAGGTCGGGTGCGGCGACGAGTACCGGCGGATCGCCGGCGCGCCGCGGCGCCACGCGCTCGGGCACTTTTGCATCGGTCACGCGCCGGACGGAGGCGATCACCTCCCGCACCGAATAGCCGCGGCCGATCCCGACATTGTAGTGGCGGCTGCGCTCATCGAGCGCGTCGAGCACGCGTACATGCGCGTCCGCGAGGTCGCATACATGGATGTAGTCGCGCACGCAGGTGCCGTCCGGCGTCGGGTAGTCAGTGCCGTAGATGTCGATATGCGGTCGCTTGCCGAGTGCCACGTCGAGCGCGATAGGGATGAGATGCGTCTCCGGCGTGTGGTCCTCGCCGATATCCGCCGTGGGGTGTGCGCCCGAGGCATTGAAATAGCGCAGGCAGGCGGAGCGCAGGCCATGCGCTTTGTCGGCCCAATGCAGGATGCGCTCGATGGCGAGCTTGCCTTCGCCATAAGGGTTGACCGGCGCCTTCGGCACCTCTTCGTCGATCGGCACGCGCCCCGGCGTGCCGAAGATGGCGCAGGTCGACGACAGAACGAACTTGCGCACTTTGTTCTCGATCGCCGCCTCGATCAGGTTCACTGCGTTGACGACGTTTTCGCCGACATAGCGCAGCGGCCGCGTCATCGATTCGCCGACGAGCGAATGCGCGGCGAAATGCATGATGGCGTCGATGCGGTGCGCCTTGAACACGGCCGCGATGGCGGCGCGGTCCGATAGGTCGCCGGGCACGAGCTTCGCCTCGGCCGGCACCGCCTCGCGATGGCCCTGGTATAGATTGTCGAACACGATGACTTGGTGGCCGCGCGACAGCAGCTCGACCACGGCGTGGCTGCCGACATAACCGGCACCGCCAGTGACGAGGAGCGCG
>DATAAP010000558.1:0-4506 GCA_036260035.1 Alphaproteobacteria bacterium
GATGAACCTTGTGCGCGCGGCGCAAGGTTCATCCGATCGCAGCGCTGCAGACGGAATATTCGCTGTGGTCGCGCGATCCCGAGGACGGAATCCTCGACATCTGCGCCGAGCTCGGCATCGGCTTCGTCGCCTACAGCCCGCTCGGCCGCGGCTTCCTGACCGGCACGGTCAACGAGAACACGATCGGCCCGAAGGACCGCCGCCGCGACCTGCCGCGCTTCCAGGGCGAGAATTTCGCCAAGAACGCGCGGCTGCTCGAAGGACTCAAGACGCTCGCCGCCAAGGAACGCTGCACGGCCAGCCAACTGGCACTCGCATGGCTGCTGAGCCGGCGTGACTTCATCGTGCCGCTGCCCGGCACCAAGCAGCGCAAATGGCTGGAGGAGAATGCGGCCGCCGCCGACCTGAGGCCGTCGGCCGAGACGCTCGCCGCACTCGACCGCGCCTTCCCGCCCGGCGTCACCGCCGGCACGCGCTACCCGGAATCACAGATGGCGCGGGTGGGATTGTAAGTGGCATGAGGTCGGCGCGGCGGAAACACCGTATCGGCGGGTCTAAGGCTCGCCCATGCAACATCTGACGATGGCGACAGCACTCGCGGCTGCGCATTCGGCGACACGCTCCCGCCTCTCCCTCGAACACTGGGTGACGGGCGGTGCGATCGTCACGCTGATCGTGCTGATCGTCCTGCCGCTCGTCTCACTGCTGTGGGGCAGTATCGCGGCCGAGGAAGGCCCGACCTTCGAGTATTTCCAGCGCGCCGTCTCCAGCCGGCTCTATGCGACTGCGCTGATCAACTCGCTGGTGCTCGGCGCTTGGACCGGTCTGTTCAGCGTTCTGATCGGCGTGCCGCTGGCCTGGGCGGTGGCGCGCACCAACTTGCCCTTCAAGGGCTTCGTGCGCTTCACGGCGAGCCTCTCTTATCTCTCGCCGCCCTTTCTTACCGCGATCGCCTTCGTCAATCTGTTCAGCCCGAATGCCGGGCTGATCAACGCCTTTGTGCGCGACGTGCTCGGGGCGCCATGGCTGATCTTCAATATCTTCTCGATGACGGGGCTCGTCCTCGTCACCGTGCTGCACACCTTCCCATACGTGTACCTGCTCGCGTCGAGCGCGCTGCAGTCGGTCGACGCATCGTACGAGGAGTCGGCGCAGATCCTGGGTGCGGGCAAGCTGCGCACCGCGCTGTCGATCACCGGTCCACTGGTGGCGCCCGCGATCCTGTCGGGCGCCCTGCTCGCTTTCGTCAATGCCATCGCCTTGTTCGGCTCGCAGGCGATCATCGGCCTTCCCGGGCGCATCTTCACTCTACCGACGCGCATCTACGCCCTGTTCGACTATCCGCCGCAATACGGGCTCGCCTCGGCGCTGTCCCTGATCTTCGTCGCGATCACGGTCGCGGCGCTCTATCTGCAGCGCGCGTATCTGGCGAAGCGCTCTTACGTGACCATGGGCGGCAAGGGTGTGCGACCGCAGCTCGTCGACCTGGGTGCGGGACGCTGGATCCTGTTCGGCTTCTGCGCGCTGGTCTTCATCGTCGCGATCCTACTGCCCTATGCCGCCCTTATCGCCGTGTCGCTGAGCAAATCGTGGGGGCTCGCCTTCTGGAAGAACCTCACGCTCGCAAACTACCATTTCGTGCTGTTCGACTACGATGTGACGCAGCGCGCGATCGCCAACAGCCTGATCCTTGCCGTCGCAGCGGCGACGATAGCGGCCCTGCTCGGCGCCATGATCGGCTGGATCGACCTGCGCACGAAGATTCCCGGGCGGCGCCTGCTCGACTACATCTCGCTGATTCCGCTGGGCCTGCCGGGCATCGTCATGGCGGTGGCGCTGATCCAGTTCTGGCTGCGTATGCCGGTGGCGCTCTACGGCACGCTGGGCATCCTGCTCCTCGCCTACACGGCCCGCTACATCCCGCTGGGCGTGCGCGCGGCGAATTCGGCGCTGCGCCAGGTCGATCCGTCGCTCGAGGAGAGTGCGCGCATCCTCGGCGCCTCCTGGGGCATGACCATGCGCGAGATCACCTTGCCGCTGATCCGGCCCGGCCTGTTCGCGGGCTGGATCCTCGTCTTCGTGCCGGCGATCCAGGAGCTGAGCGCGTCGATCCTGCTCTTCAGCTCCGATTCGATCACGCTCGCGGTCGCCGTCTATAACCTGTACGAGACCGGCTATGTCGAGCCGGTCTCGGCACTCGCCATCGTCAACATGGCGATTATTGGCGCCGCGATCTGGATCGCCAACCGCCTGAGCGGCACGAAGCGCGACACGCAGCGTATGGAGGTCACGGCCTGATGGCGGGCATTCGCATCGATAACCTGTCGAAGCACTACGGCGCGCAGACCGAGATGGCCGCCGTCGCCGACCTCACGCTCGACATCAAGGACAACCAGTTCGTCACCCTGCTCGGCCCTTCGGGCTGCGGCAAGACAACGACCTTGCGGCTGATCGCGGGCTACCTGACGCCGGACGCCGGCACGATACGCGTCGGCGACCGGCTCGTCTCGGCACCCGACAAGGTCGTGCCGCCCGAGGAGCGCGGGATGGGCATGGTGTTCCAGAACTATGCCGTGTGGCCACACAAGACGGTGTTCGAAAACGTCGCCTTTGGCCTGCGCGTGCGCGGCATGGCGAAGGACGACACCCGCGAACGTGTCGCTAAGGTGCTCGAGCTTGTCAACCTGACAGGATTCGAGAGCCGCTATCCAAACGAGCTGTCCGGCGGCCAGCAGCAGCGCGTGGCCCTGGCGCGCTCGCTGGTGGTCGAGCCGGAGATCCTGTTGCTCGACGAGCCGCTCTCCAATCTCGACGCCAAGCTGCGCGAGCGTATGCGCTGGGAGCTCAAGGCCCTGCAGCGCCGCACCGGCATTACGTTCGTCTATGTGACGCATGATCAGTCGGAAGCCCTCGCCCTCTCAGATCAGATCGCGGTGATTCATCGCGGCCGGCTGCAGCAGTTCGGTACGCCCCGGGAGGTCTATGCCCGCCCTGCCAACCGCGTCGTCGCCGATTTCATGGGGCTCGTGAACCTGCTGCCGGGCACGGTCGTGGCGGCGGACAGTGTTGCGGCAGGTCCGCTCACATTGCGGCTCTCATTGCCGCGCGATCTGCGGGTCGGCGACAGCGTCGATGTCGCGATCCGTCCGGAGAGCATCACGCTCGCCGCCGCCGGGGGTGTGCCCGCGCGCGTCGAGGAGCAGAGCTATCTCGGCAATCTCAGCGAATACCACTTAGCCCTCGCCGACGGCACGCGCCTGCGCGTGCAGACATCCGCGGCCGACGAATTCCCGATCGGCACCACTGTGGCGCTCTCGGTCGATGCGGCGCAGTGCAACGTATTCGCGCACGCAGTCGAGCAGGACGCGAAACCCTCCCCGCAGGACCGCTGATTCAGGGCTGCGACACGCTGCGGTGCCTCGTTGCCGTTAATTCGATATTTCCGGAATTGTCGTTGACGTGCGCCGCCTCGCGTCATATTTTGATATTCATCGAAAGACGATGACATGAATTCAAAGCAGGCCGTCACGGCGCTGGGCGCTATCGCGCACGAGCACCGTCTCGCCGTCTACCGCATTTTGGTGGAGAAAGGGCCGTCGGGCGTTCCCGCCGGGGAGATCGCCGGGCGGCTGGACATGCCGCCGTCGTCGCTGACGTTCCATCTTCAGCAGATGCTTCATGCCGGCCTTGTTACGCAGAGGCGGCTCGGCCGCCAGGTCATCTACGCGGCCGACTTTTCTGCGATGAATAGGCTCGTTTCCTACCTCACCGAGAATTGCTGCGGCGGCTCTGCGAGCTGCGCGCCGGCCTGCAATCCGGCCGCGGCGCCGAAAGGCCGCAACCAGAGGAAATCCGCATGAAACGCTTCCACGTCCATGTCGCGGTCGAAGACCAGCAGTCCATCCGCTTTTATTCGACGCTGTTCGCGGCAGAGTCGACGGTGCTGAAACTCGACTACGCCACGTGGATGCTGGACGATCCGCGCGTCACTCTCGCGATCTCGCAGCGCTGCGGAGCGCCCGGCGTGGATCATCTCGGCATCCAGGCGAAGGACGAGGCCGAGTTGGCAGAGGTTTATGCCCACCTGAGCAAGGCCGAACGGCCCGTGCTGGAGGAGGCCGCCACCTGCTGCTACGCACGCTCGGACAAGCAATCGACCACGGGCCCGCAGGGCGTCGCGTGGGAAACATTCCTGACGTTTGGTGAGGCCGCCGCGTGCGGGTACAGCCGCGCGACCGAGCCGGTGGCCGGCGTCCACGCCGAGGCCGCCGACGCGCCCTGCTGCATGCCGCCAGCGGCGATCCGCAGATCGTGCGGATGCGGCGTCGATGCAGCGGTGGAGTAACGGAAATGGCGCGCAGCTTCAATGTCCTGTTCCTTTGCACCGGCAATTCCGCGCGCAGCATCCTCGCGGAGGCGCTGCTCCATCATTGGGGCAAAGGCCGCTTTCACGCCTACAGCGCCGGCAGCTTCCCCAAGGGCCGGGTGCACCCAATGACACTCGAA
>DATAAP010000559.1:0-2380 GCA_036260035.1 Alphaproteobacteria bacterium
AGCTCTTCCGCACCGAATGGACGACGTCCGCGGCCGTGTATCTGCCGGGCGGCAAGGTGCCGGCGACCGGCTCGCTGTTCCGCAACGTGAAGCTCGGCGACACCTATGCGCGCATCCTCAAGGAAGCGCAGAACGCCGGCGGCGACCGCATCAAGCAGATCGAAGCCGCGCGCGCCGCGTTCTACAAGGGCTTCATCGCCGAGGCGATCGAGGCTTATGCGACGAAGACCGACGTGCTCGATGCCTCCGGTAAGAAGCACAAGGGCGTGCTGACCGCCGCCGACATGGCGGGCTGGCAAGCCACGTACGAGAAGCCGGTCACCTACGACTATCGCGACTACACCGTCTGCAAGGCCGGCCCGTGGAGCCAGGGACCGGTGTTCCTGCAGGTGCTGGCACTGCTCAAGGGCTTCGACATCGCCGCGATGGACACAGTCGGCCCCGATTTCATCCATACGCTAGTCGAAGCGAAGAAGCTCGCCTACGCCGACCGCGACGCCTATTACGGCGATCCGAATTTCGTCGACGTGCCGCTGGCAACGCTGCTCAGCGACGCCTACAACGACGAGCGCCGCATGCTGATCGGGCCGCAGGCCTCGCGCGAGCTGCGCCCCGGTTCGCCGGATGGCCGCACGCCGAAACTGCCCGCATACAAGATCGGCGCGGTCGCCGCCGCGGCCGGCGTCGGCGAGCCGGCGCGCAACGAGCAGGATTCCTACGACCGCAGCGGCGGCGCGATCGGCCTCGCCGCGAGCCGTGCGGCGCGCGGACCGGCCGAGGGCGACACCTGCCATCTCGACGTCATCGACCGGCACGGCAATATCGTTGCGGTGACGCCGTCAGGCGGCTGGCTGCAGAGCTCGCCGATCATCCCCGAGCTCGGCTTCTGTCTCGGTACGCGCGCGCAGATGTACTGGCTGCAGGAGGGCCTGCCCTCGAGCCTCGCGCCGGGCCGCCGCCCGCGCACGACGCTGACGCCGAGCATGGCGCTCAAGGACGGCAAGCCGCATCTCGCCTTCGGCTCGCCCGGCGGCGACAATCAGGACCAGTGGATCGCGCAATTCTTCCTGCGCCATGTCGAGCACAAGCTTAACCTGCAGGCGGCGATCGACGCGCCGATGCTTCAGACCGACCACTGGCCCAACTCCTTCTATCCGCGCACCGCCTTCCCCGCGAAGGTGATCATGGAGGGCCGCTTCCCGAAAGCAACGGTCGACGAGCTGCGCCGCCGCGGCCACGCCGTCGAGGTCACCGGCGACTGGACCTTGGGACGTAACTGCGCCGCGTCCACCGACGGCACGCTGATGAAGGCGGCGGCCACCCCGCGCCTACAGCAAGCGTATGCGGTGGGCCGGTAAGCCCGCCACGCGACCAAGTCTTGCCAGCCGATTGCGCCTGCGAGATCCCGCAGGCGGCGACCAACTCCGTGTCCTCTCTCAGCTCCGCGCGCGCAGCTCGGACTGGGCGCGTCCTATGATGCCGGAGTAGCGCTTGTCCGGGTACCAGGGCATCTGAGCGATGCGGTCGAAGCCGGGGATCGACTCCATATGGCGGACCATGCGCGCGCGCATCTCGCGATCAGGCAGCGGTTCACGTAGCGCTCCGACATTCTCCGCTGCGTGCTCGGGATCGGACGTCGCCGCCAAGGCGCAAGTGACGTTTGGATGCGAGATCACCCATTTCAGGAAGAACTGTGCCCAGTTCGCGATGCCGATCTCCCGGGCAAAGTCGGGCAAGGGCCTCCCTTCGACGATTTTGAAGAGCCGCGCCTTCTCGAACGGCATGTTCGTCAGCACCGCCGTTCCGTTAGCCGCGGCGGCAGGCAGCACGCGCTGCTCCGCCTGCCGGTTGAAGATCGAATAGTTCACCTGCACGAAGTCGAGGTTGCCGCGTTCGACCCAGCCGGCGAGCACGTCCATATACGGGTTCTCGAAATGAGTGACGCCGGTGTAGCGGATGCGCCCTTCCTTCTTCCAAGCGCGCAGATACGGCACGACGAAGTCGACATTCACGAGGCTGTGGCACTGCATCAGGTCGATGCGCTCGCGCCACAAGCGTCCCATGGATAAATCCAAGCTCCGCCGCGCGTGGCTCTCGTCGGCGAGGAAGTCGCCCGTCGACCAGATCTTGTTGGCGATGAACAGCTGACCGCCGATGCCGAGCGCGGTCGCGAAGTCGCCGACCGTGATCTCGCCTGTGCCATAGAGGGGCGAAGTGTCGATCACGCGCGCACCGCCGTCCCAGTAGCGCCGCATCACCTCACCCAGGTGGTCGCGCTTCTGCCCGGGAATCGTGTCGAACGTCAGGAACGTGCCGAGGCCAATGGCGGGCACGACTTCGCTCGTCCGGGGAATCGTGCGGGTCGCGAGGGAATCGCGCG
>DATAAP010000560.1:0-5103 GCA_036260035.1 Alphaproteobacteria bacterium
GAGATACGCACCGCCGCTGACGCTCCAGGATAGATGATCCGATACCAGCGCTGGCGCGACGGCGTCGACGAGTGCCTTGAGCCGTGCCAGGTGACGGCAGTCGATGCCTTCGGCGGAGCCGAGCGAGAGGCCGACGGCATGGAGGCTGACCGGATAGTCGCGCCGCACCGCGAGCAGCGCATCCTGCGCCGGACCGCGATCCATGTAGTTCTCCGCATGGACTTCAAAGAAGGAAACGGTCGGGCGGTCCGCGAGGACCGTGGCCACGTGGGGGCCGCGCAGGCCGATGCCGGTGCGGAGCAGTTCCGGTCCGGCATTGTTGGTGTCACGCATCATGGGAATCCCCCGACCGTCTGTCGTGTTACTTGCGGGTGAGGCTGGCGCCGACGATGCGCTCGCAGGTGCCGGCTGGGACATAGATCCAGGCGTCGCCCTGCCCGTCGCGCTTCGACGTACCCGCGCAGGACGACTGCGCTGTCTGGCAGTCGTTCTTGCCGGCCTTGGCGACGCCGTAGCACTTCTCGGCCTTGAACGACGGCGTCGGCGCGGGGCCGCCCGACTGCGCGAGGGCGACGGCGGGCACGGCCAGTGCGGCGACGACCGCGGAAGCGATCCAGGTGGTCTTGTTCATGACATTGCTCTCCTAGCGTTGAGGACCGGTGCCGACTGCACCGGCCTGTTGGGCCGCCAGCGGAAGGCCCGCTTGGCTGAGAGCACCGTGCCAAAGCGCCGGAAAAGCCTGAAATACCGTTTGGAAATTGATTCGATGCCGCCGGGTTATTGCGGACCTACAAACATCTGATTTGCGGCGCGACCCTCACCCTGCCCTGCGGCTTGGGCTCCTTCTTCCGCTCACAGGAGAAGAGGATGAGGGTCTACCCACACGCGCTGCGCGCGCATGACGTAATGCCATCACCGCGCGCGCAGCGCGTGCATCAGGATCGCCGCGGTCGCGGCGACATTGAGCGACTGCACCCAGCCCGAGCCGGGGATCGTCACAACCTCGTCGCAGGCGTGCAAGGTCGCCGGCGACAGGCCGCGCTCCTCGTTACCGAGGACGAGGGCGATGGCGCGGTCGCGCGGCAGTGCCTCCGGCTTGCGGCCGCGGCCGAGTGCCGTGCCAACCACACGATAGGCCGGCTTCAGCTGCTGCAGCGTCGCCGGCAGGGCGCTCGCGCGGAAGATCTGCACGAATTCGAGCCCGCCCTCGGCAACGCGGTACGCTGCATCGGACGGACCGGCCTGTGCGGGATCGTCGGAGATCACCAGCCGGTCGATGCCGAGGAAGGCCGCAGTGCGCGCGATGGCGCCGAGATTGTGCGGATTGCCGATGCCGTCGAGCACGACCAGCAGCGGCACCGTCGCCGCCCATGTTGCACCCTCCACAGGATCGAACGGAATAACTCGACGTGGCTTCGCCAACGCCACCACGCCGCCATGCATCGCCGTACCGGCGATGCGCGCGAGCTCTTCCGCGCCTACCTGCCGGTACGGCTTGCGCGCGCGACCGAGCGCCTGGCAGAACCGCCCCACCGCGCGGCCCATGTCGGGCAAGAAGAAGAGCCGCTCGACCCGTTCCGGGGCCTGCTGGAAGAGCGCGGATACCGCTGCCAGCCCGGCGACGTGCAGCGCGTCCGGCCGGCGCGGCTTCGCCTCGCCGCGGTGCTTCGGGCGCTCATGGCGGGCCCTAGAACGGTGATCCGAGTGGATGGGCTTGCGCATTGGCGGGTCTTTAACCATCCGTCCGTATGAGTCCAGCCTTAACTAGAGCCTGCAGCCCGGCTACACTTCTGTCCGGGGCTATAAGGGACTTGCATGATGCGAGGGGGAACAGGCCGACGGGCCGTGCGGACCGGCATCCTGTTGCTCGGTATGGCGGCCTCGGCCGTTGTCCATGCGCAGGACGCGAGGCAGCTGGAAGTCACGCCGGAAAAGGGTACCGCACCGCTGGGAGTCGTACTGACCGGCCCTATCACCTTCGTCAGCCGCGCGCACGAGTTCATCACCAGCCACGGTGCCTGCACAGCGAATGGCGGCACCGGCCGGTTCACGATCGATTGGGGCGACGACGCCGAGAAGTCGGCGCAATGGCCGCGCAGCGGCAATCCGGACTGCAAGCTGACCCACACCTATGAGGCCGCAGGCACCTACAGAATCCGCGCCGGGTTCTTCGCAGGCGACAGCAACGCGCCGACACCGGAATGGGTCGGCGAGACGACGATCACAGTCACAGCGCCGTAGGAACGGCTCCCTTCTCTATCGCGGCCGGTACTGCGCCAGCGCCTCGGGCAAGAGCTGCTGAATGCGCGCGATACGCGTCTCGTCGGACGGATGCGTCGACAGAAATTCCGGCGGTGAGCCCTTGCTTGCTTGCGCCATGCGCTGCCAGAAGGCGACGGCCGCGCGCGGGTCGTAGCCGGCGCGCGCCATCAGCGTGAGCCCAATGCGATCGGCTTCTAGCTCCTGCTGCCGGCCGAAGGGCAGCTCGATGCCGACCGCGGCCCCGGCGCCGAGCAGTCCGGCCATTGTGTTGGGATCCGCGCCCGTGGCGCCGCCGAGCAGAACGGCGGCGATGCCGGTGCCTGCTTCGATGAGCTGCGACTGGCTGATGCGCTCGGCGGCGTGATGCGCCATGACATGGCCGACTTCGTGCGCCAGCACCGTGGCGAGCCCCGTCTCGTCCTGAGCGACGGGCAGCATGCCGGTGTAGACGGCGATCTTGCCGCCCGGCAGCGCGAAGGCGTTGACCTGCTTATCCTCGATGACGATGAACTCCCAATCCTGCTTCATCCCGCTCGCCTGCGCGATGCGCTGCGCCACGCGCTGCACCATCGCGTTGACCTGAGGATCTTGGGAGATCTTCGACTTGGCCTTGATCTGTGCAAAAGCCTGATCGCCGAGCTTTGCCTCCGTATCCTCATCGACGACATTGAACTGACTGCGGCCCGTGACCGGCACGGTTTCGCAAGCAGTAAGCGCGCTCAGCATGAGCGCTGCGGCGAGGAGGCGGAACGAAGCGACGCGCATGAGAACCTCCGGATGACGGCCAATAACGGCAAAAGCCCGTCCGCTCTTCCCGTTTCGCCGGAAACGAGCGCGGCGGTTGGCTTGTTCCGCTGTCGAGGATCGCGTCGCCAGAGCGCTTTAGAACACCATTTCAATAAGATACGGGCCGTCCGCGCGGAGCGCCCGGCCGAAATCGCGCACGAACTCGTCGATCGTGGTGACGCGCGAGGCGGGCACCCCCATGCCGCCGGCGAGCTTGACCCAGTCGAGCTCCGGCCGGCGCAGCTCGAGCATGTCGAGCGCCTTCGGGCCCGGGTTGCCCAGCCGCATATTGCTCATCTCGCCAAGCAGAATGCGGTAGGAGCGGTTGGCGAAGACGACCGTGACTACGTCGAGCCCTTCGCGGGCCTGTGTCCACAGCGCCTGCACTGTGTACATGGCGCTGCCGTCGCCTTCGAGCGCGATCACCTTGCGGTCGGGGCACGCGACGGCGGCACCCACCGCGACCGGCGGCCCGTAGCCGATCGAGCCGCCACGGTTCTGCAGCCAGTCATGCGGCGGAGCACCTCGCGTGAACGCAAATAAGCCTCGCCCCGAGGTGATCGATTCGTCGACGACGATCGCGTTCTCCGGCAGCAGGGCGCCAATCGCCGCGCCGATCGATTCGAAAGTGATGGCGCCGGTCGGCGGCGATGGTCGCGAGGGCGCGGCCACGGGCGCAGCCTCCTTGGCACCCAGCTCGTCGGCGAGCGCTTCCAGCGCCTGCACGATATCCTGGTCGCGCGTCGCCAGCGTGTGGATCTTGGCAGCCGGCGGCCACAGCTCGCCCGGCTTGTCCGGATACGCGAAAAACGCCACGGGCGCCTTGGCGCCGCACAGGATGATGGTCCTGTACGGCTTGAGCTTCTCGAGCGCCTGCTCGACGACATAAGGTACCCGGTCGATGTCGACGCGCCCTGCCCCGCGCTCCAACCGCGCGTTCGACATCTCGCCGATCAGCCCCGCGCCCGTCGCCTTGGCGATCCGGCCCGCGGCGGCGAGACCGCGCGCACGGAGCGCCGGGCCGTAGAGCACCAGCAGCGGCGCCTCGCCCTTGCGCAGCAGCGTCGCCGCCTCGCGGATCGCCTCCTGCGAGACAGCGGCGCGCGCCGGCGGGGCGGGCACTTTGATAGGCCCCGTCCCGTCGCTCCAGGCGACATCGGCCGGCAGCATCAGGGTCGCGACGCCGCCCGGTGGCGTGCGCGCCGCGACGATCGCATCTGCGGTGTCCTTAGCGATCGCGGCGGCGCTCTGCGACGTCCGCACCCAGCAAGACACCGTGCGCGCCGCACTCTCGATATCCGAGGCGAGCGGCGCATCGTGCTTGCGATGCACGATGGCGTGGTCGCCGACGATGTTGACGATGGGGCTCTGCGCGCGACTGGCGTTGTGCAGGTTGGCGAGTCCGTTGGCGAGGCCGGGCCCGAGATGCAGTAGAGTCGCGGCCGGCGTGCCGGTCATGCGCGCAAAACCGTCGGCAGCACCGGTCGCCACACCCTCGAACAGGCACAGCACGCAGCGCATCTCGTTGGTGCGGTCGAGCGCGGAGACGAAATGCATCTCCGACGTGCCGGGATTGGTGAAGCAGGTCTTGACCCCGCCGGCGATCAGCGTTTGGGCAAGGCAATCGGCACCGTTCATGCGGGGAGTCCTCGAAGCTTCGGCGGTAAAGACCGGCAAGTCTAGTGTGCCGCCGTACGGCAATCCATCGTTTGCAGGTGCTGCGGCTTGCGGCACACTACGCGCCCAATTTCGCAGCGCGGATCAAGACACGTGAGCTCGCTTTCCGACACCGCCGACATCGTCCTCGATGCCATCGCCAGCCGGCGCTCCGTGCGCGCGTTCCTGCCTGACCCTGTGCCGCGCGAGACGGTCAAGCGCATCCTGACAGCGGCGGCTCGCGCGCCGAGCGGCACCAACATGCAGCCGTGGCGCGTGCGCGTCCTGATGGGTGCCGCCAAGGAGAGGTTGTCGAAGGCGGTCGACGAGGCGGCGCTCACCGAGCCTGACAAGCACAAATCCGAATACGCCTACTATCCGGCGCAATTTCCAGAGCCA
>DATAAP010000561.1:0-5344 GCA_036260035.1 Alphaproteobacteria bacterium
CAGCGCCAAGGCCAGCCCGGTGCGCAGCCGCCAGGCGCGCAGCCGACGCCACCCCAGTCCGCGCCGACGCCCGAGGGCGAGGTCGAGCCGCAGGCGATCGACTCGCCGCAGGACTACCAGCTCGCCCGCGCCTTCGACCTGCTGCGCGGCCTGACGCTCTACAATCGGCGCGTCACGAACTAGCGGCTCGGCAGCGGACGCAGGACGTCGGTGGGGGCCGACAAGAAAGCAGGCCCGACAGCGTCAGGCACGCAGGGCCGTGCCTCGCTGCTGCTCGTCGCATGGGCGGCACTGATCGGGCTGGTCGGCGGTGCCGTGCTGTGGGGCCATTTCCAGGGCCCGCCCGAGGAAATCCTGACGTCATCCGAGGTCGCGCGGCTCGCGCTAACACCGCCGCCGGCGGTGATGGAGGAGCAGCGCCCCACGGCGGAGCCGCCGCCGCCGAGCGAAGCGCGCGTTGAACCGCCGGCTGCGCCAGCTCCCCCGGCACCACCAGCCGAGCCGCCCGCCAAGCCGGAGCCGGCGCCTATTGTGCCGCCGCCGCCTGAGCCGCCGCGTGCCGCGGCGCCCGAGCCGGCACCGCCTCCGGCCGCCGCACCGGAGCCGCAGCGCCCAACCCCGCAAGCGCCGCCACCTCCGGCACCGCCCGCGCCGGCTGCCGCTCCGACTCCGCAGACCGCGGCGGTTACGCCGCGCGCGCCTGCGGTGCGCGAGGCGGCCCAACCGGCATGGCTGCGCTTCAGCCGGCCCTTCGACGCCAACGATCGCCGCCCGCGCGTGGCGGTGATCATCAGCGAGCTTGGTCTGTCCAGCGCCGCGACGACGGCCGCGATCCAGCAGATGCCGGCGGACGTCACGCTGGCCTTCAGCCCCTACGCCGACAGTCTCGACCACTGGATCGGGCTCGCCCGCGCGGCGGGGCACGAGGTCCTGCTTAACCTGCCAATGGAGCCGATCAACTTCCCGGCCAACGATCCCGGCCCGCGCGCGCTGCTGACCAGCCTCAGCGCCCAGCAGAATCTCGAGCGGCTCGACTGGGTGCTCGGGCGCATCCAGGGCTATGTCGGCGTCACCAACCACATGGGCTCGCGCTTCACCACCATGCCGGAAGCCATCAAGCCGGTGCTATCGGCGATCAACGACCGCGGCCTGATGTTCGTCGACAGCCGCGCCAGCACGCGGAGCATCGCCGCGAAGCTCGCCAGCGACCTCGGCCTGCCGCGTGCCATCAACGACCGGCAAATTGACCAGGAGGCTTCGCGCCCGGCGATCGATGGCCGCCTCGCCGAGATCGAACGCATCGCGCGCGAGGCGGGCAGCGCCGTCGCCATGGCGCAGCCCTACCCCGTGTCGCTGGAGCGACTGCGCGAATGGCTGCCGACGCTCGAGACCAAGGGGCTTGTGCTAGCGCCGATCACCGCCGTGGCGAACCGGCAGCCGGATCGCTAGAACAGAGCGAATGCCGCGTCCTTCTCCGCGCCAGCTTTCCAGCCTGCCATACCGCCTCGGCGTCGGCGTCATGCTGTTCGACAAGGCGGGGCGCGTCTTCGTCGCGCGCCGGATCGACGCCAAGGCCGACGCCTGGCAGATGCCCCAAGGCGGCATCGATCAGAACGAGGCGCCGCGCGCCGCGGCACTGCGCGAGCTCGAGGAGGAGATCGGGACCGCAAATGCGATGATCCTCGCCGAGAGCCGCGACTGGCACGCCTACGATCTGCCGCCGCACCTGGTCGGGCGCGTGTGGGGCGGCCGCTTCCGCGGCCAGCGTCAGAAATGGTTCGCAGCCCGCTTCCTCGGCGAGGATTCCGAGATCAATCTCGACACCGCGCATCCCGAGTTCGACGCCTGGCAGTGGGTGGAGATCGAGCACCTGACCAGCCTGATCGTGCCGTTCAAGCGCAAGCTCTACGCGACCCTTGTCGACGAGTTCGGCCATCTTGCCCGCGCGGCAGAAGCCTGAGTCGCGGACACAATCGATACAATCAAGCCCTGCATGTGACACGGCGACGCTACTGAGCGGCGCTAGCGTGCCCGCCGTCACCACGGGGATTTTGAAATGACCATGTTCAGTACGGCGCGTTCACGCGCCTGCCTCGCACTCGCCCTTGCAACCATGCTGGCGCTCGGCACGTCCGTCGCGGGCGCCGCCGAGCCGGAGAAGCCGAAGATGAAGCTGTTCAAGGTGATCACCCAGCGCGACGAGACCGTGATCGGACTGAAGGATGAAGAGCTGCGCGCCTTCGGACCGTCTAGCGACCTCGAGAATCTGGCGCTCCGTCTCGGCACCGCGGGCAACCTCGTCGTGTGGCAGTACGCGCCGAAGAAGGCCAGCGACGGACAGCTGCAGCAGGCGCCGGCGCAGCGCATCGCCGTGTTTTCCTCCGGCATTTCGCGCATCGAGCCTTACGCCACGCCGCTCCCGATCGTAGCACCCGCCGAGTGAGCCGATCGGATCAAGATCCTGCAGCCGCAGGTGGCCGGGCTCGTGCGAGGTTCCGCAAGTCCATTCGCAAGCAGCGCGTCGGCGCGCCACCGCTCGTGCCGTGCCGAGATGCGCAGATTGTCAGAGGAAGTCGTGCGCGTCGATCTGTTCTTTCTCTATGCCTTCGGCTTCATGATCGGCCTGTCCGCGCTGGTGCTCTACTTCGTCCAGCGCAGCATCGGCCCGTTGGAGTACCCGCCGGCCTTCACCTGGGATCCGGCGTGGTTCAAAGCGAACCGCAGCTTCAACGACTCGAAGCGGCTGGTCGCCGCGCACGGGCCCGAGCTCACGCTCGAGCCGAGCTACGCTTACACCTTCAATCTGCAGGAGCTGAAGCAGCCGATCATAGATGTCATTCGCAACGTCGGCTGGGAGTACCGGCCCGTGCTCACCTTCTTCAGCCGATCGGCGGGTAGGCGCACGTGAGCTGGAAATCGCTTGCACGCATCCTCACCGCGGCACTCGCCGCGATCGTGTCCGGTGCGATGCTCTTGGGCAGCAGTGCAGAGGAAAAGCGCCCGGAGAGCGCAACGATCATATCGACCGACACCGACCGCGACGCCGCGTTGGTGGCCGCGGTGAAAGACGGCGATTCGGAGAAAGTGCGGGCACTGCTCGCAGCTTACAAGCGCGAAGGCCGCCGCCTGCCCACGCATGAGTATGACGGTACGCTCCTGCATATCGCGGCCAGCCATGGCTCGCAAGCCGTCCTCCTGCTACTTCTGGATGCCGGCCTGTCGCCGCACGTCGCGACGAGCTTCGGCGCGACGCCGCTCCACTATGCTGCGCGCAGTAACCAGCCGCGGATGGTACAGCTCCTGCTCGCCGCGGGGGCCGACGTCAATGCACGCACCGCGCGCGGTTTGACGCCGCTGCATCTTTCCAACGGCACGACCCAGATGCTGCTTGATGCCGGCGCGGATCCGAAGGCGCGGGACGACAAGGGTCAGACGGCAATCTTCAACGCCGGCCCGGATGTCCGCGCCTTGGTGAAGGCCGGTCTCGACGTCAACGCGCGCAACAACGACGGCTGGACGCCGTTGCACCTTGCCGCCCTCAACGCTCAGATGGATCACGCCAAGGCGCTTCTCGATCACGGCGCCGACATTGAGGCGAAGACGCCGGCCGAGTACGTGATCCGCAGCGAGGAGTCCTGGGGCACGGAGACGCGATCGATTCCGGCCGGCTACACCGCGATCGACATCGCCTCTAACGAGCACGATCGTGTCAAATGGGTGACGGGGCGCAATCGTCCGATGATCGATCTGCTGCGCGCGCGCGGCACCAAGCGGCCGGCCCTCGGTATCCCGTTCTGGCGCTGGTGAGCGTCGGATGGCGCTATCTCCGCCGCCGAGTTCGTGGCCATCCGCGCGAACGACCTGAAAGCCGTTGACGCGGAGCGGTGGTCGCGCGGATCACTGCGCGGGCGTGAGGCCGCCGATGCGGAAGTCGTCCTAGCCCGCTCCGGCGCCGCGCCAACGCGCGATCAGGCGGCCGTCGATCGCGGCGAGGCCCGCGGCGATCAGCGCCATGCCGGCGAAGTGCCGCGCCTGCAGCCGCTCGCCGAGCACGAGCGCGCCGAGCAGGATGGCGCTGACCGGCACGAGAAACGTCACGAGCAGCACGTTAGTCGCCCCGGCCCGCGCCAGGATCCGGAAATAGAGCCCGTAGGCGAGCGCCGTCGACAAAACCGCGAGGCCGATCACCGAAAGCCACGTCGCGGGGCCGGGCGCCGGCAATGTCCACGGCCGGTCGGCGAGCAGCGCGAGCGGCACCAGCAGCACGCTCGACGCGGCGACCTGGCCCAGCGCCGTCTGCAACGGCGCAAGGCCGAGCGCGCGGAAACGCCGCCCGAAGACACCCGCAAACGCATAGGACAGCGCCGCGGCCAGGCAGGCGAGCTGAGCCAGTAGATCGGTGCCGAAGCCCTCCAGTGCGGCGGGGCCGATCATCACAACCACGCCGGCGAAGCCGATCGCCACTCCCGACGCGCGCGACGGCGTCAGCTTCTCGTCGCCGGTCAGCCAATGCGCAACGGCGACAGTGAAAAGCGGCGTCGTCGCGTTAAGGATCGAGGCGAGCCCACTGGCGATGTGCGCCTGTCCCCAAACGATCAGAGAGAACGGAATCACGTTGTTGAGCACGCCCATTACGGCGAAGGCGCGCCATGCTTCGGCGCTGGCGGGAATTACGGTGCCGGTGGCCTTCAGGAACAGCAGCAGGGCAAGTGTTGCGAGCAGCACGCGCAACGCCACGATGGTGAAGGTCGGCAGTTCCGCAACGGCGACCCCGACGAAGAAGAAGGAGCCACCCCACAGCAGCGAGAGGGCGACGAGCAGGGCCAAGTCCTCCGCACCCATGCTTCCGCCCGCTCTGCCGATTGCTGCGTCTCGCGGCGCCACGCTTCGACTATGCCGCGTCGCGGCGAGATGCAGACACCCGCTTCTTGCGGGGGCACGATGCGCCGCGCTGGAACCCGGACCCTCGAGTCGCGATTGCCAAACATAGGCGGCAGTTCCGCCGCTGCATTAACGGTGCGAGGAGAAGACAATGGCTCCAGAGCGCAGGAAACCACCGGCCGACACAGCGCGCACCGGCGGCTCAGCCGACCTGGTGGCAGGCGACCCGAATGAGATCAAGGGCGACCTCAAGCGCGAAGCGCCACAGCACCCGCAGGGCGCCGGCGGCGTCGATCCCGCCGAAGACGTGGACGAGAAGACGAAGAAGCGGACAAAAAAGCGCCTAGCGCGCGTACTGTGGTGAGCAGGTTTACGCGCCGGCGCGTGCGAGCGATGCGGCGCGCGCCTGCATCAGCCAGCTCGCGAGCGACCACAGCACGCGGTGCAGCCGGCCATTGGCCTT
>DATAAP010000562.1:0-4824 GCA_036260035.1 Alphaproteobacteria bacterium
TCATCGCCGGGATCTTCACGCTGTCGGCGCTCGCCGTGCTCGGGCTCAAGATGTTCATGCCGCCAGCACCTGCGCTGCCGCCGCGGCGGAGCGGCTGGCGCGTGTTCCTCGAGGAGTTCGTCGAGCCGCTGCGCGCGCTGCGCGGCCATCGCCTGCTGATCTGGTCGTTCATCGGCATCGCTTACGCCAACGTGTTCTGGAACGCGGCCCTGATCGTGGGCCTCGTGCTGGTGATCCAGGACCGCTTCCCCGGCGACCTCGGCGCCTACGGGCTCATCTTCGCCGCCTATGGCGCCGGCAATCTGGCGGCCAACCTCGTGATCGGCAGCCTGCCCTTCGGTCCGCAGATCCGCTGCATGTTCCCCGGTCGCATCGTGCTCGGCCTCGGCTTCGTGGGGTTCGCGCTCGCCGCTGACCTGCCGGTCTTCCTCGTGATCGCGCCGCTCGCCGCCTTCGGCAGCACCGCCGGCGACCTGCCGTTCCTGGCGCTGATGCAGCGGCACTTCCCCGTCAGCCAGATCGGCCGCGTCTACGGCGTGCGCAGCGCGATCGAGGCGGTGGGCGGCGGCGCCGGCGCGCTGCTCGCCGTCCCCTTCGTGGCGCTGACGTCCGCTTCCTGGCTGGTCGCCGCGTCGGGGCTCGGCCTGATCCTGCTCAGCGCGCTCGCGATCTGGCGCACGCGCGCCGACGTCGCCGCCCTTGCATCCCGATTGCCGACGCGGAGGAACGGCACTAGCGTCTAGCCGAGTTGGGCAAAGGTGTCGCCATGACGAGAAGCTTCAGTTCGATCGTCGCAATCGCGTCTTTCATCCTGACCACGCCCGCCGTCGGCCGCGCCGCGACGGTGGAGGACCTGTACCAGGCGCAGACCATCCTGACCGGCCAGGGCGAAGAAGGGCGGCCGCAAGGCTTCGCCGAATGCCTGCGCGACGTGCTGGTCAAGGTCTCGGGCGATCCGCGTCTGCTCAACGACGTGCGCGTGACCATGCTGGAGCCGCAGGCCGGCACGCTGGTGCGCAGCTTCCGCTATCGCGACCGCATGGAAGGCCTGCCGGTGCATGACGAGCAGGGCACGCGCGACCGCCCCTACGATCTCACCTGCGACTTCTACCCCGACCGCATCGATGCCGTGCTGCGCTCGTTCGACCGCAAGCCGTGGCCGGCCGAGCGGCCGCGCGTCGCGGTGTTCCTCGCCGTGCGCAACATCGCCGCAAGCTATCTCTTCGCCGACGACACAAGGCGCGACAACGGCCAGCGCGACTCCCTGCTGCGCGCGTCGTATCGCCTGGGAATCCCGGTGGCGATTCCGACACAGGCCGAGCTGCAGGCGGCTGGCCTGGACCTCGACAAGCTGTCCAAGGCCGAACCCGCGAGTCTCGCCGCCGCGACCAGGGCGCTCGGCGCGGACATTCCGCTGGTCGGCAGCATGCGCTTCAGCAACGAGGTCCATGGCTGGATCGCCGACTGGCGCCTCGCCGCGAAGGGCCGGACCTACAAGTGGCAGGTGCGCGGCGTCAATTTCGACGAGGCGTTCCGCAGCGCCATGCGCGGCGCGGCGCAGATCCTGTCAGGCAACGGCGCTCCCGGTTCGTGATCTGCGGGAGGACGTCACGTGTCGCCGGCATTTGAGCGAAATGCCCGCAGATCGCGACGTGAACGATCGTAAATGCCTTCTTATCTACCCGCGAAATTCGCGCGTTGACCAGGCGTTGCCGGAGTCCGGACAATCGGTCGGGGAGAAGTCGCATGCGCGAGGAACCGCACACCGCAGGCGGCAATGCGGCGGCCGCCGTGCGCTACTGCACGCCGCTCGGCCTCGATGCGCGACTGCCCGCAGCGCAGTATCTCGCGCGCGAATGGACGGCGCAGCGCCGCGAACTGTTTCTTCTGCGGCCCGACATCGAGCAGCCGCTGTCCGTCGACCGCCTGGTCTGGCCGTCGCTGTTCCGCTTTCCTGGCGACTATGTCGACGCGGAGCGCGCCGCTTCGCCCGCGGCGGAGGGCCTTTCCTTCGGCGAGGTCGCACTGCGGCTCTGGCGCGACCGCCGTCGCCTCGAATCCGCCCTCAACGGGCCCGGCGGCGCTACGGCTTCGGCGGTTCGCATCGACCTGCTAACCGAGCCGGGCGACCGGGCCGACGACGCGTGGCAAATCCTGAATGTGGTGCCGGAGCCGCTGCTGGACGGATCGGAGATCTGGCCGCTGGCCGGCCACGACGTAGCCGATGCGAGCCTGCTGAGCGGGCTGATGAACTGCGGCTACTCGCAGCCCGAGCGCAAGGCGCTCCGGCCCGTCTGGTCGGCGAAGCTCAACCGGGCGGGCCTCTTCAACTCGGCCGAGGACGCCTTCGCCTTCCGCGCCGTCACCGATGCGCGCGTGCCGGAGCACGCGCCGTTCTTCGTCTTTGCCATCCGCGTCAGATCGTCGCTCACAGCGTGAGCATTGAAACCTTTGCCGCAGGGCTGCGTTTCACAATCATTCCTTGCGCTGTCCACAATGTTGACAAGCTTGGCCACTACGCAAGGCAACGTCTTTCTCAGGGGGTTCAATCCAATGCGTTTGCGGTTTCTCGGCCTCGTGCTGCCCATGCTGGTGCTCGCGGCCTGCGATACGACTCCAGCCGACACCGGCGCAACGACCGGGACCGGCGGTACCGGCACCGGTACGGGCGCGAGCGGCATAACGTCGACCGGCCCAGTCGCACGAAGCGGGCCGCTCACGGCCGACCAGATGGCCGAGATGCTCCGCCAGCAGGGCGTCGGCGACCGCGTCTTCTTCCAGACCGACAGCTCGAGCCTGACGCCGGAAGGCCGCAACACGATCGAGGGCTGGGCGCGGCTGCTGCGCCAGAACCCCGCCATCTCCGCCGCGATCGAGGGCCACGCCGACGAGCGCGGCACGCGCGAATACAATCTGGCGCTCGGCGAGCGCCGGGCCGTCGCCGCGCGCAGCCACCTCGTGTCGCTCGGCATCCCAGCGCAGCGCGTCACGACGGTCAGCTACGGCAAGGAGCGGCCGGCCGTGGTCGGCTCCAACGAAGCCGCCTGGGCCCAGAACCGCCGCGCCGTCCTGGTGCCGAGCCAGTGAGGGCGACAGGGCGAGTCTGAGACCCGCCCCTACAACGCGCTGCATTCTTGATGCAGGGGCGGGTCTTGGACCCGCCCCTTCTGATTCACTCCGCCGCGACGCCGACCGACGGCAGGCCGGCGAGCGCCATCGCCAGCTCCTTCTCGTCGTAGTCGATGTCCTTCAGCTTGCCGGCGAAGTAGTCCATGTAGGCCTGCATGTCGAAATGGCCGTGGCCGGACAGGTTGAACAGGATCACCTCGCGCTTGCCCTCGCGCTTGCAGCGCAGCGCCTCGTCGATCGCCGACTTCACCGCGTGATTGGCCTCCGGCGCCGGCACGATGCCCTCACAGCGCGCAAAGCGCACGCCAGCTTCGAAGCACGCCGTCTGGTGATAGGCGACCGCCTCGATCAGGCCGAGCTCCATGATGTGGCTTATCATCGGCGCCATGCCATGGTAGCGCAGGCCGCCGGCATGGAAGCCCGGCGGCACGAAAGTCGAGCCGAGCGTGTGCATCTTCACCAGCGGCGTCAGATGCGCGGTGTCGCCGAAATCGTAGGCGTACTTGCCCTTGGTCAGAGTCGGGCACGCCGCCGGTTCGACCGCGATGACGCGCACCTTCTTGCCGCCGCGCAGCTGCCGGCCGATGAACGGGAAGGCGATGCCGGCGAAATTGCTGCCGCCGCCGGTGCAGCCGATGACGACGTCGGGATAGTCGCCCGCCTTCTCGAGCTGCTTGATCGCTTCCTCGCCGAGGATGGTCTGGTGCATGAGCACGTGGTTGAGCACCGAGCCGAGCGCATATTTGGTGTCGTCGCGCTTGGCCGCCATCTCGACCGCCTCGGAGATCGCAATGCCGAGGCTGCCGGTTGAATTGGGATGCTGCTTGAGGATGGCGCGGCCCGATTCCGTCTCCTCAGACGGGCTGGCGACGCAGCGGGCACCATAGGTCTCCATCAACGCGCGCCGATACGGCTTCTGCTGATAGCTGACCTTTACCATGTAGACGTCGACTTCGATGCCGAACAGCGAGCCGGCGAAGGCGAGCGACGAGCCCCACTGCCCCGCCCCCGTCTCGGTGGTGATGCGCTTCACGCCTTCCTGCTTGTTGTAGAAGGCCTGCGGCACCGCGGTGTTGGGCTTGTGGCTGCCCGAGGGCGACACGCCTTCGTACTTGTAGTAGATGCGCGCCGGCGTATCGAGCGCCTGCTCCAGCCGCCGCGCGCGGTAGAGCGGCGACGGCCGCCACTGGCGGTAGATTTCGCGCACCGGCTCGGGAATCTCGATCTCGCGTTCGGTCGAGACTTCCTGCTTGATGACCTCCATCGGAAAGAGCGGCGCCAGGTCGGCGGGGCCGATCGGCTCCTTGGTGCCTGGATGCAGCACCGGCGGCAGCGGCTTGGGCAGGTCGGCCGCGAGGTTGTACCAGGCCCGCGGCATCTCCTTCTCTTCAAGCACGTATTTGACGGTGTCCGGCATCGCGCACTCCCCGAATTGCGTGGATTTCCCGGCATCTAATCAGAGGTAGGCTGCCCTGACAATGCGCAGCGGAAAACGGCGCCCCGGCGCCAAACCGCCGGCGCGAGCGCTGACTCCGCTTTACAAGCGGTGCCGTACCGGCTACACGCACGTCATGCTTCGTTCGACGCTCAAGCGCACGACCACGACGAAAACCCCCGCCGGGGTCGTGGAGGCACGCGCGCGCTGAGCGAAGTCGCATAGCAACCACAGGCCCCGCCGGATCCGGACGGGGCTTT
>DATAAP010000563.1:0-3697 GCA_036260035.1 Alphaproteobacteria bacterium
CGCAGCGCCGGTCGCCATCGGCATCGGCGTGCATTGGGGCGAGATGTTCGTCGGCGGCATCGGCGACGAGCAGCGGCTCGAGTTCTCGGTGCTCGGCGACACCGTCAACGTCGCGGCGCGCCTGCAGGAGCAGGCGAAGCACAGCGCCTGCGCACTCGTCGTCTCGCAGGACCTGCTCGATGCCGCCGGCGAGGATCCGTCAGCAAATTCCTGGCACACCCTGCCGCCGCAGACTCTCCGCGGCCGCAGCACCCCGACCGCGATGTTTGGATTGCCGGAGCCCGCTCACCAATACGGCGCCCTGCGATAGTGCGCGAAGAGCTGGGCTTCGTAGTCGCGCTCGACGGGAGCACCAGGGCGATATTCGGGCGCCTCGCGGATCTGCTGCTTCAGCAGGTCGAGCGTCACCATGTTCTCCGACCATGAGATGTCCTCAATCCATTGCGGCGACACCAGCACCTTGCGGCCGGGAATCCAGTTGCGGGTGTCGACGACCATGTAGCGGATCATCCACGCCTCGGGATCGAGCAGGAAGTCGGCGACATGGCCGATGTCGCCGTCGCGGGCGTGGATGTAGTAGTGCATGACCGTTTCGGCGCTGCGCAGGTGCGGCTGGAAGCTCGGCTCGTCCGTATCTTGCTGTTCCAGCGCCTCCGGCGCGCTCGTGCTGCCGACCGAACCCGGGGACCGGCCGGGCCGCCGCGGCACGTTGAGCGGCATCACGCCGTCGCTCCAGTACGGCTCCCAGCCATAGTAGCGGTAAAGGCGCTCCTCCATCGCGCGCTCGACGGGACGGGCGAGGTCGATGTCCGGGCTGTTCTCGATCTGGGCGCGGGTGAGCTGCACCGGCAGCAGGCGGTTGACCACGTCGGGCTGGCCCGCCGATTGCGGCGTCAGCAGCACCTTGCGACCGGATAGCCAGGTGCCGGTATCCGCGACGATGTAGCGGACCAGCCAGGTAGCGTCGTCGAAATAGAAATCGTCCACCGAGCCGATCGTCCCGTCGGTCGCGCGCAGGTGGAATCCGTCGATCTCGGAAATGCGGTAGAGCATCGTGCCTCCTCGGCCGCCGGCGGCGGTTCCATGGATTCAACGCGGGAACCGTCACGCTGTTTCCTGGCCGGAACGGCACGCTTGGCCTGCCGTTGTTCCGCGCATGCGGCGGCGCGACGTTTTGATGGCTATAGCGGGATTTGGGCTCGCCGGATGCGGCGGCCGCGGCGCGACCGGGATTGCGAGGCAGGATACGGTGCTCTACACGGCCCTGGGAGCCAGCGACGCGTTCGGGGTCGGCGCGGAACCCATCAGCAGAGGCTATGTCTACCGCATCCGCGACGGGCTCGACGTCCGGCTCAAGACGGTCAATCTGATCAATCTCGGCATCCCGGGAGCCGAGATAGATCGCATCGCCGAGAGCGCCCGCACCTTCCTGCAGGCGCGCGCGCGGCCGGACATCGTCACCCTGTGGACCGGCGCCAACGACGTGATCGGCGGGCGCCTCGTGGCCGATTTCGAGCCCGACCTCGGCAACCTGCTGGCGCGGCTGCGCGCCGATACCGATGCCGTGGTCGTGATGGCGAATGTGCCGGACCTCACGCGCCTGCCGCGGTTCAGGGCGCGGTCCGCGCCGACAGTGACAGCCGAGCGCGTGCGCGCCTTCAACGAGGCGATCGGTCGGCAGGCGGCGCGCTATCGCGTGCCGCTGGTGGACCTGTTCGCGCAGCCTATCGAGACCGAGCTGGTCAGCGATATCGACGGATTCCATCCGTCGAATGAAGGGCATAGGCGCATCGCCCAGCTCTTCCTCGACACGTTGCTGCCCGAATTCGGCCTCGCGCGCGTGCAGGTCGCCGGCGGCTGAGCCGCGCTTAACGCCACGTTTATGATCTGTGCCGATACTCCGCCTCGCATGAGCCCCGTCCCTCCGGTCCGTCCCGATCCGGCAGCGCGCGCGCCGGGCGACATCCGTAGCGCAATCCACCAGGCCAGCGCCGCGACCGGCGTGCCGTTCAACTATCTCGTGGCGCAGGCCGAGCAGGAGAGCGGCTTCAAGGCCGACGCGCGTGCTTCGACCAGCAGCGCCGCCGGCCTGTACCAGTTCACGGAAGCAACCTGGCTGCGGATGATCCGCGAGCACGGCGACAAGCACGGTGTCGGCGACCTCGCGCGCGCCCTGTCCTCCGACGCCGGCGCGCGGACAGATGCCGCGACACGCGCGCGCATCCTGGCGCTGCGCGACGATCCCAAGCTGTCTGCCGCGATGGCCGCGGAGTATGCGCGCGGCAATCACGCGCAGCTCGCCCAGGCGCTGGGGCGCGAGATTGGTGCTACCGACCTCTATCTCGCACATTTCCTCGGCGCGGGCGGCGCCACCCGCTTCCTCGCAGCGCTGCGCGCGGAACCCGGCCGCGCCGCAGCCGATATTCTGCCCGAAGCGGCGGCGGCCAACCGTAGCGTGTTCTTCACCACCGACGGCCGGGCGCGCAGCGTCGACGAGATCTATGATCGCTTCGCGGCGAAATTCGATCCCGGCCGCCTCGAAACCGCGGCAAGTCCGGCTTCGCCTGCTCCGCCCGATGCGAAGCAGGCTGCGTTCGAGTTCATGCTCGCCGGCAATTCCGCAGGATCGCGCGCGCTGGAGGCGGTGCTGCGGCGCACGTCGCTCGCAGCCCTGTCGGGCAACGTCCTGTCGCCGACCGTGATCGCGGCGCTTGCCGCCCTCGACACACCTGGGTCAGACGAAGGGACGCGACAGGCCGCACGGGCGCGCCGTTAAGCGAACTCTCACTGTTCGTCTTGGTCTGGGCCGGTCTCGAGTGCCCGCACGATCGCCGCTTCGAGCTCTTCGGGCATGACCGGCTTGAGCAAATAGCCGTTTGGGTTAACCGCGCGGATGCGCGCGGAGGTCTCCGGGTCACCGAAGCCGGTGACAAAGATGATCGGCGTGTCGGCGCGCCGCTCGCGGATGGCACGCGCGGTCTCGATGCCGTCCATGCCTTCCTTGAGGTTGACGTCCATCAACACGACGTCGGGCCCGGCATCCTTTGCACGCTCAAGTGCAGCAGCACCGTTCGACACGATGCCGCAGACCTCGAACCCGGCGGCCTCCAGCGAGAGGCTCATGTCCCACGCGATCATCGCATCGTCTTCGACGATCAATACACGCGGCTTCTCTTTGGAGTGCCCGGTGCGGCGTGCGGACTCTAGGTTAGATGGCAAGATCAGTCCGTACCCTATGGCGGAACGACGTGGCAGGAGTAGGATGATTTTCGAGGACTGAAAAGGCAACACGTTTCTTCCCGCGGCTCGATTTGGTTTTTCGGGCGGTGCCGGACCGCCCACCCTTAGCATCCGGGAGCGACGTCTGGGCGGGGCAAAGGAAAGGCCGAATACTCTTTTCGATGCCGCAGGTTACTCAGATGTCGGCTTGGCCTTGCCATGCGCGCCGCGGCGGCGTGAAATGCAGAATGCGCGCAAGGGATGCAATGCGGATGTCGCTGCGACAACTTCAGATTCCCGTGCGCTCCTCCGGCGGGCGGATGCGGCGGAACATCGCGAGCAGGGCAAGATCGTAGCCGACCTTCAGCGCGCCACCGATCAGCAACGGCCAGCCGAAGGGCGACAGCGTCAGCAGCCACCCGGCGATGCCGGGGCTGAGCGACGCGGCGAGACTGCGCGGCACGGCGGTGGCACTGGC
>DATAAP010000564.1:0-4021 GCA_036260035.1 Alphaproteobacteria bacterium
AACGCCGCTATGTCATCCGCGGCCGGTTTTCGCTGAACGATCACCACGGTTCCATGCGTGGGCGCAAGCGCCGCGCCGAGCGCTGCAGGCGGGATCTCGCGCAAGGTGATTCCCGGTACGCCGGCGCGCCATGTCACGGCGATCCACGGCGGGGGACCGGCCGCCAACAGCCGCTGGCGCATCCGATCCGTCGATCCCGGGAGCGGCGGAATGCGGAGCGCCGGCGGGCAGTCGTCCGCACGCGCATGGCCGAGCAGGAAGGGCAGGTCGGCCATCAGAAGGCGGCGGTCGAATCCTTTCGGCGCGTCGCCCGCTGTGAAGACATGCTCGAACAGGTTCGCGCGCGTCATCATGGCCGCAAGGCGCGGATCAACAATCGTGCTGATCTTGGCTCCGCGTGCAATCAGCAATGGCGCGAAGCGCAGGAAGAAGACCTCGTCGCCGACGCCCTGCTCGCGGACGATCAGGATGCGCTCGCCCGCGAGCGAGGCAGGCAAGCGCGCATCCGGCGGGTCAGCTTCGCTGCGCGGCGCCTCGCGCGCGCGCTGGTCCTGCCAGCCGCCCGTGAAATCGCCGAGCGTCAGGCGGACCATGCCGCGGTTCTTCAGCGCGTCGGCGGTGCCAGGCAGGAGCTGGAGAGCGCGGTCATACGCAGCGAGCGCTTCGCGGTAGCGGCCGAGCTCCTTCAGCATGTTGGCGCGGTTGTAGCAGGCCTCGGCGAAGTCCGGTGCCCGCTCGCTCGCGCGCGTGTAGTCGTCCAGCGCCGCGCCGCGTGCGCCGCGCTCCTCATGGACGCGGCCACGATTGTTGAGCGCGCGCACGTGATTTGGCTCTAGTCGCAGCGCTGCCTGGTACGCTGCCATGGCTCCGTCGAGATCGCCCTTGGCAGCGAGCGCGACACCGAGCGCGTACTGCGCATCCGCGAATCCGGGTGCCAGACGCGCAGCCTGCTGCAATGTCGCGATCGCCTCGTCGAGGCGGCCGGCCTGCTGCAAGGCCACCCCGTAGTTGAGCTGCAAGTCCGCGGCCTTGCGGTCGAGCGATGCGGCCCGGCCGAACGCCTCGAGCGCGCCGCTCGTGTCGCCGAGCGCTTGGCGGGCGAAGGCGAGGCCGGCATGCGCGCGCGCGTTGCGCGGCTCCAGTGCGATCGTGCGCTGATACACCGCCATCGCGTCCGCGGCGCGGCCGGCTGCTGACAGGGCGTCTCCGAGATTCAGCTGATGGCCGGCATGGCGGGGTTCGAGCGACGTGGCGAGGGTCAGTCGCTTGATGGCGTCTTCAATCCTGCCCACACGGAGCGCGATGGCGCCGGCAAGGCCGAGTGTCGGCGCATGGGTCGGGCGCATCGCCAGCAGCCGCTCGCAGTGCTGAAGCGCCTCGCCGAGCCGGCCTGCCTGGGCCAGCTGCAGGGCAAGCGCCAGCGGATCGGGGGCCATCGTCAGGTCTTGCGATGGGACAGGCGGAACACGGCCGGCGCGAGGGTGACCACCATGACGATCCGCGCGATGTGGTGGCTCGCGACGAAGGCGGCATCGACGGACAGCGCCAGCGCGATCAGGCTCATCTCGGCGAGCCCGCCGGGCGCGAAGGCGAGCACGATCGCCGGCAGCGGGTAGCCGGTGGCGCGGGCGAGGGCCAGCGAGAACGCGACTGTCAGCGCCAGCATTACGATCGCCGAGACGATCGCATGCCCGGCGATCTTGGCCATGTTGCCCGGCGCCATGCCTGTGAAGCGGCCGCCGATCGCCGCACCGATGGCGACTTGCGCAAAGGCGACCAGCGGGTCGGGCGGCTTGGAGGTCGTGAGTCCGCTTACGTGCACGATAGCGCTCAGCACCATCGGACCGACCAGGAACGCCGCCGGAATGCGCAGCGCGCGCGCACCCAGAGCACCGACCACGGCACAGGCTGCGAGCGCGACCACGTCGGTCCAAGGCAGCTCGAGCAGGCCGATGCCGGTCGCGGGCGACACCGCCGGGACTGCGCCGCTCAGCCGGTACCAGAGCGGGATCGTGAATACGACCAGCATGATGCGCGAGGCGTGCGTAAGCGAGATGGTGCGGTCGTCGCCGCCCATGGCGCCGCCGACGATGACCATCTCGTTGAGACCGCCTGGGGTCGCGCTGAAAAAGGCGGTGATGCGGTCATAGCCAGCGACCTTGCGGAAATAGATCAGCCCCGAGCCGCCGGCTAGCAGCATCCACAGCGCCAGCCCGCTGATGGTGAGCGCCCATTCGCCCATGCGCGCGATGATCGCGGGCGTGAAGGCGCTGCCGAGCATGATGCCGAGCACGGTGATCATGATAGAGCGGAAATGCGGAGGAATGCGCGTCTTGAGGCCGGTGAGCGTCGCGATGGTCACGAAGCTCATCGAGCCGAGCATCCAGGGCAGCGGCAAGGTGAGCCATTTGAACAGGTAGCCGCCGACCGCGCCGATCGCCAGTGCTAGCACGAGCCGCTGCGCCTGCACATGCCAGGGCAACTTTATCGCGGCGGACGCACCTGTCAGACGTGGCTCGTCGCGCGCCATCCTGCGCCGCTCAACGGATGTAGCGGCCGAGGCGGACGGCCGTCTGCCCCCTCGTCAGTCGGCGCGACGGCATGATCAGGACGCACTCGTCATACGGCGTCCGTACCGGCTGGTCGCTATCCCTGGCGATTTCCGTGCCTTTCCGCGGGATGACCTCAAGCCCCTTGTAGTCGGCGTTGAAGCGGAAGTGCTCCGAGCGGATAGTGACCGCTTCCGTTACTTCGATCAGCTTCTGCGGCGGCGGCGGCTTCGGCAGGTGCTGCGTGAGCGTCGCCGGATCGAGCATGCGGAAATGGGCCAGAAAGCGCAGCAGCATCTCCTTGGCGACATCGGCGCTTGAAGCCTGCCAGTGCTGGCCGCACTCGATCAGCAGCGCGTTCTTGGGGCTGTTCGGATCGCCGAACGCCTCGTAGTCCCGCATGCGCTTGCCGGCGGCGTGGCCCTGATCGCTCACCACGATCTCGGGATAGCCGACGTCCCGGGCGAGGCGCCGGCCCTTCTCCAGCGGGCCGCACAGCAGCAGCGGCGCCGTCGCATGCTGCATCGAATGGATGTCGAGCAGATAGTCGGCCGCTTCGATAATCGGGCGCAGCTCGCGCGCGCGCGCGAGCTCGACGCTGCTGCGCGAGCCGTCGAGCACCTCGCGCGACCAGACGCGGTTGAAGTCCTCATCGATGAAGCGCGAGGCGGTCGGCTTGGCGCGGTCGAAGTTGCTGAACGCCGCGACGTTGCAGAAGGCGAGGGTGAGGAGGCCCTGGCGCGGCCGGATGCCGGACCGGAAGAGGAAGTCCAAGGCGATCGCCCCGCACAGCTCGTTGCCGTGCACGAGCGCGGTGACCAGCACGTGCGGTCCGGGCGCGCCGCTCTCGAACCGCGTCACGTACTCCACGCCAGTATTGCCGCGCCGGTACGCGGAGATGTCCGGCGGGCTCAATTCGATCGGGTAATCATCGGACAAGGCGAACTCCGGCGCGAAGGCTAGGGCTTGTGACGGGCGGGTTTAAACCTGCCCCAGCGATGAATCAACATTCGGCGCGACCGACGGCCGTTCACAGAAATCCCAGCCCGCGCAACTCCTCGCGCAGGGCATCGGGACCGGTGAAATGGATCGCCTGCAGCCCGGCGGCTCGGGCCCCTGCGACATTTTTAGGCGAATCGTCGATAAACACGCAGTCCGCCGGTCGCAGCGCGTGGGTTTCCGTCAGGTGCCGGAAGATGCGCGCGTCTGGCTTCATCATGCCGAGCTCGCCGGAAACAACGATGCCGCGGAACCGTTTGAGGAATGCAAAGCGGCGCCGCGCGTGGTGAAAGGTCTCGCGCGACCAGTTGGTCAGCGCGTAGAGCGGCACGCCCGGACTGCATGTGCTGGCCACGGCGCTGGTGCATGGCAACGAACTGTGCGGCGCAATCGCCTTGGACTTCCTTTTCCGCTCAGGCATCCGGCCGCGGCAGGGCATCCTCACCCTCGCCTTCTGCAACGTCGCGGCATTC
>DATAAP010000565.1:0-3863 GCA_036260035.1 Alphaproteobacteria bacterium
TTCCGCGCGGTGTACTATCTGTTGCCGCTGCCCTTCGGGCTACTCTGTTTTCTAGCGTCGGAGATGCATTACCGGGCACGGGAGGCCCGGCTCGGCAAGCACAAGCCCGAACATCCAGGCACCGCGCCGGTGCCCGTTCAGCGGTAGGAATCCACGCGGCATTCGCCTAGCCGTTGCCGCAATCCTCTGCTAAAGACGCGCCGTGGCAAGGATTTTGCGTCGGTCGGATATCGGCCGCGCCGAACCGTCCTTCAGCGGTCGGCGCAGTGCGAGTGGGGGGCTCCGGGGGGAGCGGCGCGCGAAAGGCAACGCACCGCGACAGCCTCGCGGGAACGGCGCGCGGCGCCTGCTGCCAAGCTTGCTGAAATGGGGCACTGTCCTGGTCCTCTGGCTCGCTGTGCTGGCCGGCGGCGCCCTTGCCTATTTCGCCTTTACGCTGCCGGACCTTAGCGGCATCGACAAGTTCAACCGGCGCCCGAGCCTTTCCTTCGTCGGCGCCGACGGGCAGGTGCTGGCGACGTATGGCGACCTCTATGGCGGAGTGGTCGAGCTGCGCGAGATGCCGAAATGGTTGCCGCAGGCGGTGATCGCGACGGAGGACCGGCGCTTCTACGAGCATTTCGGCATCGACGTCGTCGGTCTCGCGCGCGCTGCTTACGTCAATCTGCGCGCCGGCCGCATCGTCCAGGGCGGCAGCACGATCACGCAGCAGCTCGCTAAGAACGTCTTTCTCACGCATGAGCGCACCCTCAAGCGCAAGGTGCAGGAGACACTGTTGGCCCTGTGGCTGGAGCGCCGCTTCACCAAGGATCAGATCCTCACGATCTATCTCAACCGCGTCTATCTGGGCGCCGGCACCTACGGCGTCGAGGCGGCAGCGCGCCGCTATTTCGGCAAGTCGGCGCGCGAAGTGACGCGGATGGAAGCCGCGATGATCGCTGGCCTTCTCAAGGCGCCGTCGCGCTATGCGCCGACCGCGAATCTCCAGCGCGCGAAAGAGCGCGCCCTGACCGTACTCAACCTGATGGAAGACCGCGGCTTCCTCACGACGGCGCAGGTTCGCGCGGCGGAGCGCGAGCAGGTGAAGCTCGCGGGCGGCGGCAGCGGCAATCGCGGCGTGCGCTACTTCGCCGACTGGCTGGTCGATGCCGTGCCCGGCTTCGTCGGCTATGTCGATCGCGACCTGACCATCGTTACGACGCTCGATGCGCGCCTGCAGCGCTCGGCCGAAACCGCGATTGCGACGACATTGGAGCGCGAGGGGGCGCGCATAAAGGCTTCGCAGGCGGCGCTGGTGGCGCTGTCGCCGGACGGCGCGGTACGCGCGATGGTCGGCGGCCGCGACTACGGCGACAGCCAATTCAACCGGGCTACCGATGCGCAGCGGCAGCCGGGCTCGTCTTTCAAGCCATTTGTCTTTCTCGCTGCGGTCGAGGCCGGCCTGAAGCCCGACGACCGCATCGACGACAGCCCGGCGACGATCGGCACCTATTCGCCAAAGAATTTCGACGAGGTGCGCAAGGGCCTGATCACCGCCCGTGAGGCAATGGCCCGGTCGGTGAACACGGCGACCGTGCGCACTGCGCACCGCGTCGGCATCGATCGCGTGATCGCGGCGGCGCATCGTCTGGGCATCGCCTCCGACCTGCGCCGCGACCTCGCGACGTCCCTCGGCGCGAGCGAGGTCAACCTGCTCGAGCTCACCGGCGCCTTCGCGCCCTTTGCCAATGGCGGCAATGGTGTGATGCCTTATGCGATCATCGAGATCCGCGACAGCAATGGCCGCGTGCTCTACCGCCGTAGCGGCTCAGGCCCGGGCCGGGTTATCCAGCGCGCGCAGCTGGCACCGATGATCGACATGCTCTCGGCGGTGATCACGTCGGGTACCGGCCGGGGTGCGGCTCTTGACCGGCCCGCAGTCGGCAAGACAGGCACAAGCCAGGATCACCGCGATGCCTGGTTCATCGGCGGCACGGCCGACTATGTCGCCGGCGTCTGGCTCGGCAACGATGACGGCCAGCCGATGCAGCAGGTCACCGGCGGCGCCGTGCCAGCGCGGCTTTGGAAAGTATTTATGACCGAGGCGCATCGCGGGCTGGAACCGCGCGCTCTGCCTGGCGCCGAAGGCGGATTCGATCTCGACTCGTTCATCGATTCCCTGTTCCGCGGCGGCAGCTCGCCGGCCGATGCGCCGGTGCGATCTTCGTCGCCGCAGCGGGGGCGGGCCGCGCCGGAATCCACCGGCACCCCGAACGATCCGATGAACCGGCCCGGCGCTCCAGCACTCAACTAGGCCGCCGCGCCAGCAGCGCAAAGCTCGCAAGGCTACAGCAGGCGGCCGCCGCGACGAGAAGGGCCATCGGCAGCGGCGTGCCGTCGTGGATCTGGCCGAACACGATGCCTACGGCGGCTGCGATCGCCGTCTGCAGGAAACCCATCAGCGCCGAAGCCGCCCCTGCCATCTGCGCGAAGGGGCCAAGCGCGCCGGCCTGCGCATTCGGCATCAAGATGCCGGTGCCGACCATGTAGCAGGCCATCGGCAACGCGACGGCGAAGGCCGCCCAGACCGTGCCGGCCGCGGCTGGGGTGAGCGCCACCATCGCGGCACCGCCCGCAAGCGAGATCGTGCCACCCAGCCAGACCATGCGCGCGATCCCCATTCGCATGGTCAGGCGCCCAGCGATCTGCGTGCCGGCGATGTAACCGATCACGCCCATCGCGAAGAAGAAACCGAAATGCTCCGTCGCTACACCCAGCGCATCGATGAGGACGAATGAGGAGCCGGAGATGAAAGCGAAGAGGCCGGCATAGCTGAACGCGACCGTGAGTGCGAAGCCGAGGAAAGCGCGGTGCCGCAGGAGCCTGCCGAAATTCTCCGCCATGCGGACCGGGTCGAGGGCCGACGCGTCGCGTTGGACATTGCTCTCCGCAAGCCCGCGCCAGGCGAGTGCCAGCGCAACGATGCCGAACGTCGTGAGGATGCCGAAATTCCAGCGCCAGCCGAATGCACTCTGCACGGCGCCGCCGAGAATCGGTCCGACCATCGGCGCAAGCGCCATTGCGCTGCCGATATAGGCGAGCATGCGCGCGGCTCGGTCGCGGCCATAGATGTCGCGCACGATGGCACGGCCGAGCACGACGCCGGCACACGCGCCGATCGCCTGCACGGCCCGGGCAAGGATCAGCATTTCAATGGAAGGTGCTACGGCGCACGCGACGGAGGCGAGCACGTAGATCGCGAGCCCGATCAGCAGGACAGGACGGCGGCCGAAGCGGTCCGACAGCGGTCCGACCGGGATCTGCGCGATCGCAAACGCAGCGAGAAAGACGCTCAGGGTCAGCTGCGTCGCGGCGACGTCCGCGCCGAGATCGCGGCCGATCCAAGGCACCGACGGCAGATAAAGGTCGGTCGAGATGGGGCCGAGCGCTACGGCCCCGATCAGAACTGCGCTGGTTCCGATCGATTCCGGCGCGAAACCGCGTCTGCTCACGTCCGTGTGGCCCGCGTGCGGATCACGAGCAGATATGACAGTGCCGAAAGCGCGCCCATGCCGGACACGGCGGCGGCCATTGGCACGGCGGTTTCATCGTAGAAGATCGCGATCGCCGTGCTGCCCAAAGCGGCCATTCCCATCTGCGCGAAGCCGATCATGGCCGATGCCGCTCCCGCCGTCAGCGGAAAAGGCGCCATCGCGCCGGCCATAGCACTGGGCGCTGCGATGCCGAAGCCGCACATGAAGATCATCATCGATCCGACGACCGTCACAGGCGTGACCCAGCCCGCCAGCGTGAAGGCGAGCATCAGCGTGCCGCCCGCCAGCGCCGTCATTGCCCCGATTGCCGTCATCACGTCGCCGCGGACG
>DATAAP010000566.1:0-3297 GCA_036260035.1 Alphaproteobacteria bacterium
GGCGGCCGTGCCGACGCCCCGCGCGCGTTCTTCGAATTCGACGCTGCGCTCCGCGGCCAGCACCGAGGCGCGGTCGAGCGCCTGTGCCAGCTGCTCGGCGCGCAAGCGCAGCTCGTCGCGTACGTCGTTGGTGCGCGCGGCCGAATTGGCGATCTCGCGCGTCTTCTCTGCCAGCATGGTCGCCAGCTCGCCGATGCGGCCGAGCGCGAAGCTCGTGCCCTCAGACATCTCGCGGGTCTGGCGCCGGAATGATTCGGCCGCGGCGCGCACGCGCGCGACGGACTCATCGGCCAACGTGCCGATCTCGTGGCCGTGCCGCCGCAGGGCATGCGCCGTCACCTCGGTCTTGCTGCTCAGGCGCTCGACTTCGCTGGCGAGCGTGCGCGTTCCTGCGGCAACAGCCGTATTGAGCTCCTCCGTGCGCGCCGCGGCGACCTGCAGCTCGTCATTGCGCTGGCGCAGAGTCTCGCCCATCGCATCGACGCGCTCCTGCATGTGGAACGAGGCGCGCGCCACGTCCACCGCATGCCGCGTCAACGATTCGCGCGCCGCGTCGCTCTGGCTGGTCAACTCAGCCGTCGCCCGTGCGATCTCCTCGGTGTGGCGCACGAGCCCGCCGGTGATCGCTTCGGCGCGCGTGCTTGCGGTGTCGACGGCGCCGCCAAACCGCTCGGCGCTAGAGCGCAACACCTCGCCGGCGTTGCGCGCGCGGGCCGATGTGGCCTCCGTCAGCTCAGCGAGCTCCGCCATCTGCTTGGATAGCGCCGAGCGGACCTCTTCGATGCGCGCGACGACTCGGTCAGAGTTCTGCGTCACCTCGCGACCCTGCTCGCCGAGCGACTCGCGGATCGCGGTAGCATTGGCTGCTGTGCGCTCAGCAACCGTGCGCAACTCCTCCATCTGCTGGCGTAAGGAATCACTGATCATGCGCGCGGTGGAGGCGGACTTCTCGGAAGCGCCCGACAGCGCGTCGGTCTGCTCGCGCACGGCCGTCTCGATCGACTGGATACGTGTCGCCAACAGCGCCGACACGCGCTCCAACCCGTCGGAATGACGGCGCAAGGTGGTCAGCACCTGCGTTGCGCGCAACGTGACCTGATCGGACACGGTGCCGAGCTCCGAGGTCTGGAGCTGCAGCGCTTTATGGCTATCGGCGATGCGCGTCGCCGCCAAGTCGGATGCCTCGGTCAGTGCACGCGCCTGCTCGCGCAGACTGAGCGCGATGGTGGTCGCCTTGGCCTCCGCCGCATCGACGGGATAGGCGAGCTCGGCGAGCTGAGCACGCAGGGCTCGCGCGGTGCCGCGCAGCTCCATGCCGCGCTCGACAAAGGCGATGATGATCCACAGCACCAGCACCGGCGTCGCCACGCCGCTGAGCGTGGCCCCCAGCTCATGCGGCAGCATCGAAGCCAGCGAGTTCCAACCGATATAGGTGTCGATGTACCACGCCGACAGCGCCAGCCAGCCGGCGCTGAACAGCAAACCGAGCAGGATGGCAAGCCGACGCCCACGCCGGCTGCGTAACGCGGCGACAGGTGCGCTGGACGTCGCGGGCTGCGGCTTCGAATCGTTGGCAGCGATCGGTGCAAGCGCCTTGTTCGTTTCCATGACCACCCCCCCCCGCGGGCTTTTAGGCCGCCATGCGTCGCCGGCGGATCAGTCCGAGCACCTCGGACGCCGCGGTCGGAATGTTGGTGCCGGGTCCGTAGATCGCCGCCACGCCGGCGGCGAGCAGCTCTTCATAATCTTGCGGCGGGATGACGCCGCCGCAGACGACGAGAATGTCGTCCGCCCCTTCCTTGCGCAACGCGGCGACGAGCTGCGGCACCAGCGTCTTGTGCCCCGCTGCTTGCGACGATACGCCGATGACGTGCACGTCGTTCTCGATCGCCTGGCGCGCCGCCTCTTCCGGCGTCTGGAACAATGGGCCGATATCGACATCGAAGCCGATATCTGCAAACGCCGTCGCGATCACCTTGGCGCCGCGGTCATGGCCGTCCTGGCCGAGCTTGACGACCAGCATGCGCGGGCGGCGGCCCTCTTCCTGCGCGAACGCCTTCACCTCGCGCTGGATACGCTGGAAGCCCTCGTCCCCGTCATAGGCCGAGCCATAGATGCCCGATACGCTGCGTATCACCGCGCGGTGGCGCGTGAACACCTTCTCCAGCGCATCGGAGATCTCGCCGACGGTCGCGCGCGCGCGGGTCGCGGCGACCGCCAGCTCGAGCAAGTTGCCCTGGCCGCTCTCCGCCGCCACCGTGAGCGCATCGAGCGCCTTGCGGCAAGCGCCTTCATCCCGACTCGCGCGCACGCGCTTGAGGCGGGCGACCTGCTGCTCGCGGACCGCGGTGTTGTCGATGTCGAGAATGTCGACCTTTTCCACCGTCTCCGGCTTGTACTTGTTGACGCCGACGATGACTTCCTCGCCGCGGTCGATGCGCGCCTGCTTGCGCGCGGACGCTTCCTCGATGCGCAGCTTCGGCATGCCGGCTTCGACCGCCTTGGTCATGCCGCCCATCGCCTCGACCTCCTGGATTAGCTTCCAGGCCTCGTTGGCGACGCTCTGCGTCAGGTGCTCGACGTAGTAGCTGCCGCCGAGCGGATCGATCACATGCGGAATGCCGCTCTCCTCGGCGATGATGAGCTGCGTGTTGCGCGCGATGCGCGCCGAGAACGGCGTGGGCAGCGCCAGCGCCTCGTCGAACGAGTTGGTGTGCAGCGACTGCGTGCCGCCGAGCACGCCGGCCATCGCCTCGATCGTGGTGCGGATGATGTTGTTGTAGGGGTCCTGCTCCGTCAGGCTGACGCCCGAGGTCTGGCAGTGCGTGCGCAGCGCGAGGCTCGCTGGATTCTGCGGATTGAACTGCTGCATCAGCCGCGCCCAGAGGAGGCGCGCCGCGCGCAGCTTGGCGATCTCCATGAAGAAGTTCATGCCGAGGCAGAAGAAGAACGACAGCCGCGGCGCGAAGGCGTCAACCTTGAGTCCCTTGGAGAGCGCCGCGCGCACGTATTCGAGCCCGTCGGCGAGCGTGAAGGCGAGCTCCTGCACGCAGGTCGCCCCCGCCTCCTGCATGTGATAGCCGGAGATCGAGATCGAGTTGAACTTCGGCATGTAGCGCGCCGTGTGCTCGATGATGTCGGCCACGATGCGCATCGAGGGCTCGGGCGGATAGATGTACGTGTTGCGGACCATGAACTCCTTCAGAATGTCGTTCTGAATTGTCCCTGTGAGCTGCTCCGGCGCAACGCCCTGCTCCTCGGCGACAACGATGTAGAGCGCCATGATCGGCAGGACCG
>DATAAP010000567.1:0-1822 GCA_036260035.1 Alphaproteobacteria bacterium
GCTCGAGCGCGAACAAGCGTTCCGCACCGTGCTGATTCATCACACGCCGGTCGAAGGCGCACACTACTTTCGCCGCATGCGCGACGCCGCGGCGATGCGCGACGTGCTGCGGCAGCACGGCGCGGAGCTTGTGCTGCACGGCCACCATCACACCTCATCGCTCGCCTGGCTGCCGGGCCCGCAATTCCGCATTCCGGTCGCCGGCGTCCCGTCGGCGTCGGTTGCGCCGGGACGCCACCACGACGATCCGGCCGGCTATCACCTCTATGAAATCGACGGCGCGCCCGGCGCATGGCGCTGCACGCTGGTGGTGCGCGGCTTCGACAAGGACGACGGACGAATTGTCGAGAAGCGCCGCCAGCCGCTGTTCGGTTGACGCTTCAGCGACGCGGGCGGTCTCATCCCTCCCCGCGAGGGGAGGGTGGCGAGCGGGCCCAAACCGGCTACATGGGTAACAGAATAGACCGGCGACATGGGTAACAGGTCAACTGATTGGCAAGGAGGGCCTTGCCGATGGGCTGGAAGGAGACCTGTGCCGTGGATGAGCGGATGCGCTTTGTGATCGCGGCTGAGAAGCGAGAGGAATCGTTTGCCGCGCTGTGCCGGCGCTTCGGCGTAAGCCGCAAGACCGGGTACGAATGGCTCGGCCGGTATGAGGAGCTGGGCGTCGAAGGCCTGGTTGATCGTTCGCGTGCGCCGCAAAAGCATCCCCAGGCGATGGCCGCTGCAATCGCCGAGCGTTGCCTCAAGGTGCGGCGCGAGCATCCCACCTGGGGTCCTGTGAAGGTGCGGGCTTATCTTGAACAGCACGATCGCACGACCGCTTGGCCAGCGCCGAGCACGATCGGCGCGTTGTTCGACCGCGAGGGACTGACGGTCAAGCGCAAGCTGCGTCGCCGCAGCCCGCCTTCGAGCGCACCGTTTGCTGCGTGCGGCGGCCCCAACGATGTCTGGTGCATCGATTTCAAGGGCTGGTTCTTGACCGGCGACGGCACGCATTGCGAGCCGCTGACGCTCTGCGACGCTTACAGCCGCTATCTGTTGCGCTGCCAGGCGCTCGCGCGCACCGACACGACGCATGTCTGGCCGGTGCTGGACGCGGCGTTCCGCGAGTTCGGCCTGCCGCATGTGCTGCGCTCGGACAACGGATCGCCGTTTGCGTCGCGCGGAGCAGGAGGGCTGTCGCAGCTCTCGGTCAAGGTGATCAAGGCGGGCGTGCTGCCCGAGCGGATCGAGCCCGGCAAGCCGCAGCAGAACGGCCGACTGGAGCGGCTGCATCTGACGCTGCTCCAGGATACCGCCGATCCGCCGGCGCGCTCGCTGCGCCAGCAGCTCGAGCGCTTCCGCGTCTTTCAACGCTCGTACAACGAAGAGCGCCCGCACGAGGCGCTTGGTAACGATACGCCGGCTGCGCACTACGCCCTGGCACGGCCCTTCGATGGTGTGTTGCGTGAGCCTGAATACGGTCCGGACCAGGTGATACGGCGGGTCCGCCCCAATGGCGGCATCAAGTGGCGTGGCAACGAGATCCACATCAACGCGGCGCTCGCCGGTGAGCCAATCGGCTTGGACGAGCATGACGACGGCTGGCATGTCGCGTTCGGCCCGGTCGCACTCGGCATCATTGCGCATGACGGCGATCGTCTGCGCAAACCCAAGCGCAAGACCTGTGGACTTGTGGACCGCCCAACGCGCGGCCCACAGGGTCCACAGGAGCAACAACAGCAGCAGCAACCAGAGTGAACGAACCGGGAAATGTGTTACCCATGTCGCCGGTCAGAAGTGTTACCCATGTCGACGGTTGCTCACGCGAAGCGCGGGG
>DATAAP010000568.1:0-3328 GCA_036260035.1 Alphaproteobacteria bacterium
GCCGTTCGAGCGGCGATAACCCAGGAAATTGAGCGAGCGCGGATCGCGCTTGGCCACCGATTTTCCAGCCATGGCTACCACCTCTTGGTCTTCACGTTGTGGACATGCGCGTGCGCGCCCTTTGGAATGTCGGCGACCGCCTTGCCGATGTCGTTCCCGTACTTGATGAGCGTCTCGCCGGATTTGATGTCCTTGAGCGCCACCTTGTGTCCGAGCGGCACGGCATCGAGCGCCTTCACCTGGATGGTGCCGTCGCCGTCCATCACCCAGCCGGTCAGCATCTGGCCCGGCTTCACATCCTCGACGACCACGACGCCGACCGTGTCGGTTTTGTCGTGGACGATGAAATGGGTCGTCATTCCTCCCCCGCCTCGTCCTTGCACGTGCAATGAAGCTCAAAGGCTAGGCCCCGCCCGGTCCCTGAGTCAACGCGATTCTTATGTCTTATATAAGATACGAGTCATGCTAGTCTCGCAGACGCAATGGATGCACCCGCCCCCGGATTCCGGCCGCTCTACGCGCAGGTGAAGGAGCTGCTCGTGCAGCGTCTCGTCGCCGGCGCGTGGCGGCCGGGCGAAGCGCTGCCGTCGGAGTTCAGCCTCGCCGCCGAGTTCCGCGTCAGCCAGGGCACGGTGCGCAAGGCGCTCGACGAACTCGCCGCGCAGAACGTTGTGGTGCGCCAGCAGGGCAAGGGCACATTCGTTGCCACGCACACGCCGCAGCGGGCACTGTTCCACTTCTTCCATCTCGTCGGCGACGATGGCGCGCGCGCGATGCCGTCGCACCGCGTGCTGTCACTGCGCAACGCGAAGGCGAGCAAGGCCGAAGCCGCTTGCCTGCAGATCAAGGCCGGTGCTGCAGTCATCCGTTTGAAACGGGTGCGCCAGCTGGGCGGCCGCGATGCAATCGTCGAGCAGATCGTACTGCCCGGTGCACTCTTTCCAGGGCTCGTTGAGCGCATGGGCGACGAGTTGCCCAACGAGGTCTACCGCTTCTATGAGCAGGTCTACGGTATCACCGTCGCGCGCGCCGTCGAGAAGCTGAAGGCTGTCGCGGCGACGCCAGAGGAGGCACGCTGGCTGAACCTCCGGGCTGGCGCCCCGCTCCTCGAGATCGACCGCGTCGGTTACGGGCTGGACGGCAAGCCCGTCGAACTCCGCATCAGCCGCTGCGACACCGCCCGTCACCATTACGTGAGCGAGATCGTCTAGGCGGTCGCGGGAACGAACCCCCCGTGCTAGCGTTCCTGTTAAGGTCGCAGGGAGGCACGCCATGTTCGAACTCGAGACCGGGCCGCCCCATGCGGCCGAGGAAAGCCCCAGCACCGTCGTCCGCGACATGATCACGCTTGCAGACTGGCGCCGGCGGCTCTACGAGCTCTACGCGACCGTTCGTACGACCGCCGATCCAGCACAGGCTTGGCGTCTGTGGCGCAATCGGCGCGATGCGCTGCTGCGTGACCACCCGCAGTCCCCGCTGTCGAGCAGCGAGCGCGCGGTCTTCAATGGACTTCCTTACTTCCACTACGAACCGGCGCTGCGCCATTCCGTCGATCTCGCCCCGATCGATCGCGACGCGCCGGAGACGCAGACCCTGCGCGACGACGGCCAGATCCGACTGCACCCGTTCGCGCGCACGCGCGGCCTAGAGCGCACGCTTGGTGGCGAACTAAACGTTTACTGGATCGCCGGCTATGGCGGCGGCATCTTCCTGCCTTTCGCCGACGCGACCTCCGGCAACGAGACCTATGGCGGCGGGCGGTATCTGCTGGACGGCATCAAAGGTGCGGATCTCGGCACGAAGGACGGCAAGCTCGTGCTCGATTTCAACTTCGCCTACAACCCGTCCTGCGCCTACAGCCCGCGCTGGAGCTGCCCGCTGGCCCCGCCGCACAACCGCCTGCCGCGCCCCGTGCGCGCCGGCGAACGGATGCGCTGATGACGAAGCCCACGAACGAAGCGCCCACGGCGCCCAAGCGCGAGAAGATCAAGACGCCGGTCGAGCATAGCGGCCGCGAGCACACGTCCGGCATCGATACCGTGAAAGGCCGGCAGAGCAGCCGCAACGCCAACATCGATACGCCGCAGCAAAAGTACCGCGAAGACAAGTCCGGCAAGAGATGACGCGCCGCGAGCTCATCGACCTCGTCCGCTCTAAAGCCTATTGCACCGAAGAGGGTGCCGAGAGCGCTGTCGATGCGCTGTTCTCGACATTGACCCAGCAGTTGCAGCGGGACGGCACCGCCAGCCTGCCCGGCTTTGGCACGTTCCGGCGCACCGCGCGAGCCGCGCGGCTGGGCCGTAACCCGCGCACAGGCGAGACCCTCAAGATCAAGGCATCGAACTCCGTGACGTTCAAGCCAGCGAAGGCGCTCAAGGCAGCCATGCAAGGTGCAACCGTCACCCGCTGAAGGCGCGCAAGCTGCAGCAATAGCGTCATTGCTGCAGCGCGAACACTCGCGCCGACGTGTACAGCATGCGGTTGCAGGGCCGCGGCGGCGGCGCCTATAGTCCGGCACCGCCCCTTCTCGATCGGACACGTCATGGCCGCGCCTGCTTCCCCGCCGTTCACCACCCGCCCCGAGATCGCCGGCACGTTCGGCGTCGTCAGCTCCACGCACTGGCTTGCCTCGCAGATCGGCATGGCGGTCCTCGAGAAGGGCGGAAACGCGTTCGACGCGGCGGTCGCCGCCGGCTTCATGCTGCAGGTGGTCGAGCCGCACATGAACGGCATCGGCGGCGATGCCGTGATGCTGGTGCAGCCGAACGGCGCCGCGATGCCGACCGTGATCTGCGGTCAGGGCACGGCACCGGCCGGCGCGACGATCGCGCACTACAAACGTGAAGGGCTCGAACTCGTCCCTGGCACGGGCCTGCTCGCCGCGGTGATTCCCGGCGCGTTCGACGCGTGGATGCTGATGCTGCGCGACCACGGCACGATGAAGCTCGAAGAGCTGATCACGCCGGCGATCGACTATGCGCGCAACGGCTATCCGCTGATCGCTGGCGTCACCGGCGCCATCAGCAACGTCGCGGAGCTGTTCCGCACAGAATGGACCACGTCGGCCGCCGTGTATCTGCCGGGCGGCAAGGTGCCCGCGACCGGCTCGCTCTTCCGCAACGTGAAGCTCGGCGACACCTATGCGCGCCTCCTCAAGGAGGCGCAGAACGCCGGCGGCGACCGCATCAAGCAGATCGAGGCCGCGCGCGCCGCGTTCTACAAGGGCTTCGTCGCCGAGGCGATCGAGGCGTATGCAACGAAGACCGATGTGCTCGACGCCTCGGGCAAGAAGCACAAGGGCGTGCTGAAGGCCGCCGACATGGCGGGC
>DATAAP010000569.1:0-5246 GCA_036260035.1 Alphaproteobacteria bacterium
CCAGGTCGACGGGCTCGGCCTCGCGCACGAGCGCTTCGGCAAATTGCCTTGGACGACGGTGCTGGCGCCTGCCATCGAGCACGCCGAGCGTGGCATGCCTGTCGATTGGTTCGCGACACTCCGCGTCGCGATGACGGCACGCGAGCTCGCGCGCTACCCGACCACCGCGCCGGTCTGGCTGCCCGGAGGCTTTCCAGCGGTGACGCCGCCCGGCGCCGAGCCGACGCGCGTGCGCGTGCCCAATCTCGCCGACACGATGCGGCGACTTGCGGTCGCGGGGCGGCGCGATCTTTACGAAGGCGCGCTGGCGAAGAAGCTGATCGCCGATTTCGCGAATGTCGGCAGCGTCGTCGAGGCCGACGATCTCACTTCCTACCAGGCCCGCCTGGTCGAGCCTCTCGCCTTCCGGCATGGCGATGCGACCGTGTTGACCGCCGACGGTCTGACGGCGGGTCCGACGCTTGCGAAAGCGCTTGAGCGAGTCGCCCTTGCCAAGCTGACGGGCGCGGCCCCGGGCGCGGATGCGTTCGTGGCCTATGCCGAAGGATTGCACGCGGCGTATGAAGAGCGGTTCGCGACCATGGGCGATGTGCGCGAGCCGGTGGAGCCCGCCTGCACAACGCACCTCAATGTCATAGACCGTGAGGGCAATGTGGTCGCCCTCACGCAGACTCTGCTCTCGGTGTTCGGCAGCAAGGTGCTGATGCCGGAGACCGGCGTCCTGATGAACAACGGGATCATGTGGTTCGATCCACGGCCCGGCCGCCGCAACTCCATCGGCGCCAACAAGCGGCCGCTGTCAAACATGTGCCCTGCCATCGCGACGCGTGACGGCGCGCCGTGGTTCGCGATCGGCGCTTCCGGCGGCCGCAAGATCGTCTCTGCGGTGGCACAGCTCATCTCGTTCCTGACCGATTTCCGCATGGACTTGGAGACGGCCTTTCATCAGCCGCGCATCGATGTCAGCGGCGAGACGAAGATCCGCATTGACACGCGGCTCGCTGATGACGTCGCCGACGCAGTCGCAGCGCGCTATCCAAGCCATCGTGCCGAGCACACCGTGCTGCCGGTCAACTACGCCTGCCCCTGCGCCATCCAGATTGGCCCGGACGGCGAGCGAACCGGCATCACCGATGTAATGACGCCAGGCTCGGGCGCCGCCGTCGCATGAGCCTGCTATCCATAGAGCATCTGCGGGTCGACATCCCTACGCCGAGCGGGATTCTGCACGCTGTGCGCGGCATCTCTTTCGCGCTCGAGCGTGGCGAGACGCTATGCCTAGTCGGCGAGTCCGGCTGCGGTAAGTCGCTGACGGCTTTAGCCCTTATGGACCTGCTGCCGCGCGCGGCCAGGCGCAGCGTTGCGCGCTACGAGTTCGACGGTGCCGATCTGCGCACCGCCAGCGAACGCCAGATGGCCGTGCTGCGCGGCAACCGCATGGCCATGATCTTCCAGGAGCCGATGACGGCGCTGAACCCCGCCTACACGATCGGCAACCAGCTCGAGGAAGCGCTGCTGCAGCACCGCAAGGTTGCACGCTCCGCCGCGCGTGAGCGCGCCGTCTTCATGCTGGAGAAGGTCGGCATCACCGCCGCGGCGAGCCGGCTCGGCCAGTATCCGCACCAGCTCTCCGGCGGCCTGCGCCAGCGCGTGATGATCGCCATGGCGCTGATGTGCGACCCGCAGCTGATCATCGCCGACGAGCCGACGACCGCACTGGACGTCACCATCCAGGCGCAGATCCTACGCCTGCTCGCCGACCTGCAGCACGAGTTCAAGATGGGACTGATCTTGATCACCCACGACCTCGGCATCGTCGCGCGCATCGCGGACCGCGTCGCCGTCATGTATGCCGGAGAGATCGTCGAAAGCGGCACGGCCGTGGAGATCTTCGGACGGCCACTGCATCCCTATACGCGCGGCCTGCTGCAGTGCATCCCCATCCCCGGGCGGACGCAGCGCGGCGCGCCGCTCGGCGCCATTCCCGGTATCGTGCCGACGCCGATCGGACCGCTCACGGCCTGCCAGTTCCGCAATCGCTGCCCACAGGCGATCGCCGCCTGCGCGGAGGCGCCGGTGCCGCTCTTCGCCGAAGAGTCTGGGCACTCGGCCCGCTGCATCCTGTCGGAGCCCGCGCGCGCAAGCATGGCGGTGCCTTCGTGAGCACGCGCACCATCGAGAGCCATGTCGACTCGCCCTACTCATGGTTCCGCCTCGCAGTTGCGGTGACGGTGGCCACGATCGGCGGCGTTGGGCTCTGGTCGATCGTGGTCGCTCTGCCCGCGGTGCAGGCCGAGTTCGGCACCGCGCGCGGCGGCGCCTCGCTGCCGTACGCGATGACCATGATCGGGCTGGTCTTCGGCAGCATCGCGATGGGCCGCCTGAGCGACCGCTTGGGCATCGTGCTGCCGATTATCATGGGCGCGGTTGCACTCGGCCTCGGCTACATCGCGGCATCGATGGCTGGGAGCCTGACGGGCTTTGCGGTGACGTACGGCCTGGTCATCGGGCTGGTCGGCAGTGCTGCGATGTTCGGGCCGCTGATCGCCGATACGTCGCTGTGGTTCTATCGCCGCCGCGGCCTGGCGATCGCGCTGTGCGCAAGCGGCAACTATATCGCGGGTACGGTATGGCCGCCGATCATCGAGCACCTCATCTCGACGGTCGGCTGGCGGCAGACGCATGTCATCATCGGCGTGTTCTGCGTGGCGACGCTCATCCCGCTGGCCTTCGTGCTCCGCCGTAGACCGCCGCGACATCAGACCGCGGCCGAGATCGCCGCTGGCGGCGACAGCATGCGGAACTTGGGCCTCAAGCCCAACATGACCCAGGCGCTCATCGTTATCGCCGGGCTGTCGTGCTGCGTGGCGATGTCGATGCCGCAGGTCCACATCGTCGCCTACTGCGTCGATCTCGGCTACGGCCCGGCGCGCGGCGCGGAGATGCTGTCGCTGATGCTCGCGGGCGGGGTTGTCAGCCGGCTGGCCTCGGGCTGGATCCTAGACCGCATCGGCGGCCTGCCCACCCTGCTGCTCGGCTCGCTTGGCCAGGCGCTGGCCCTCGCGCTCTACTTACCCTTCGACGGGCTGGTCTCTCTTTACGTGATCTCCGCCGTATTCGGCTTGGTGCAAGGCGGCATCGTGCCGAGCTACCCCTTCATCATCCGCGAGCTGTTTCCGGCTAAGGAAGCCGGCTTCCGCATCAGCCTCGCCCTGTCCGCGACATTGGCTGGCATGGCGCTCGGCGGCTGGATGTCGGGCGCGATCTTCGACCTGACCGGCTCTTACCGCGCCGCCCTGCTCAACGGCATCGGCTGGAACGTCGTCAACATGGCGATCGCGTTCTGGCTGCTGCGGCGCTGGCGGGCGCGCAGCGTAGCGGTGGCGCCGGCATGAATGCGCTGATCGAATTGCGCGACGTGCGTCGCGCCTTCACCGTCGGCGGCGGACTGTTCCGCAGGGCGCGCACGCTTCACGCCGTGAACGGCGTCAGTCTGTCCGTCGCGCGCGGCGAGGTGATGGCCGTCGTCGGCGAGTCCGGCTGCGGCAAGTCGACATTGGCGCGCATGATCCTCGGCCTCCTTGAGCCGAGCGCCGGCACGATCTTGATCGACGGCAAGCCGATCGACGAGCAAGACCAGCACGCGATCGCCCGCCGCATCCAGCCGGTCTTCCAAGACCCTTATGCATCGCTGAATCCTCGCAAGAGCATCCGCACGATTATCGGCTTGCCGCTGCTCGTCCACGAGATCGGCGATGTCGAGAGCCGCCGCCGCGCCGTCGAGGATATGGTCGACCTCGTCGGCCTTCCTCGCCGCGTGCTCGACAGCTATCCCAATCAGCTCTCTGGCGGGCAGCGCCAGCGCGTGGCCATCGCCCGTGCCCTCGTCATGCGGCCGGAGATCGTGGTGTGCGACGAGCCCACCTCGGCGCTCGACGTCTCGGTGCAATCGCAAATCCTGAACCTGCTGCAGGACCTGCAACGCGAGCTGGGCCTGACCTACATCTTCATCAGCCACAATCTCGCGGTTGTCGAGCACATCGCGACGCGCGTCGCCGTCATGTATCTCGGCCGCATCGTCGAGGAGGCAGAGACCACCGCGCTGTTCGCGCGGCCGCGCCATCCCTACACGCAGGCGCTGCTCGCTTCGGTGCTGACGCCAGAGCCCGGCCTCGGCATCCCCGACACCAGGCTCGGCATCGCCTATCCGAACCCGATCGACCCGCCATCGGGCTGCAGCTTCCATCCACGCTGCCCCGCGGCCTTCGCGCCGTGCCCGCGCGTGGCGCCGGTGCCACTGCGCGACGCGCTCGGCAGCGTTGAGTGCCATCTGCATGGCCCGGCCCCAGCGGTGCCGGCCGGTGCTGTGGACGCCGAAACCCGACCCTCTTTATGATGCTGCCAAATACCAGGGAGACATCGATGGGACGTATGATCTGTGGTCTGCTCGCGGCCTGCGCCAGCGTGGCGCTGTCATTGCCTGCTGAGGCAGGCAAGCGCAACAACACGATCGTCTTCGCCGCCGACCAGGTGCCGGAGAGCATTGATTCCTATTTCAACAACGTGCGCATCGGCGTGATCCTCGCCCATCATGTCTGGGATCATCTGATCTATCGCGATCCTAAGACCAACGAGTACAAGGGCGAACTCGCCACGGGCTGGCGCTGGGTCAATGACAAGACGCTGGAATTCGACCTGCGGCAAGGAATCAAATTCCATAACGGCGAGCCGTTCGACGCGGACGATGTCGTCTATACGCTCAACTTCGTTTCCAAGCCCGAGAACAAGGCGATCACGCAGACGAACGTCAACTGGATCGAGAGCGCCGAGAAGGTCAGCCAGTACAAGGTCCGCATCAACCTGAAGCGCTCCTTCCCGGCAGCGCTCGAATATTTGGCCGGGCCCATCAATATCTATCCGAACGAGTATTACGCGCAGGTCGGCCCCAAGGGCATGAGTGACAAGCCCGTCGGCACCGGCCCCTACAAGGTGACGGAGCACCAGCCAGGCCGGCTCGTGCGCCTCGAACGCAACAAGGACTACTTCAAGGAAAGCCCGCGCCCGCAGCCGACCATCGAGAAGCTCGAGCTGCGCCTGATCCCCGACCGCAACACGCAGATGGCCGAGCTGATGGCCGGCGGCGTCGATTGGATCTTCAATGTGCCGCCCGACCAGGCAAATCAGCTCAAGACCGTGCCGACTCTGGAGGTTAAGGCGGGCGAGACGATGCGCATCGTCTTCCTGCA
>DATAAP010000570.1:0-8613 GCA_036260035.1 Alphaproteobacteria bacterium
CGCCGCCGCCTCGGCGTTGCCGGGATTGAGGTCCGGATGCAGCTTCTTGGCCAGCTGCCGGTACTTCCTCTTGATCTCTTCGGCGCTGGCCGTCTTCGAAACGCCGAGCACTTGATAGGGGTCGCGCATGATCTCGTCGCCGAAAGCAAAGGGGCGACGGCTGCCCGTCGCCCCCGACAACCGTCGCAGCTAACTTAGGCTGTTAGTTGACCACCTTCCAGCTCCCATCGGGCTGCCGGCAGGCGGTTCCATAGGCCTGCTCGGTCTTGCCGCCGATCGTCACCGTCGACTGGTACTCGCGGCACTGGTTGCCCGCGGAGTCGGTGCCCTGGCGGGTCGGCGTGACCGTGCCGGAATGGCCGCTCTCAGGGTTGCTCCACGTAATCTTCTCGCCAATCGGCGCTGTATGCGCCCTGTTTTGCGCCTGCTGGGCCGCGGCCATGTCAGCCTTGTCTAGCGATTTGCCGACCTCGCGGCCGAGAAAGGCGCCAAGCAGCGTGCCGGCCGCCGTCGCGGCAATACGGCCGGTGCCGCTGCCGAACTGGGCGCCGGCAACGGCGCCGCCCACACCGCCGAGGATCGTGCCCAGCTCCTCCTTTTCGCGGCCCTGCGTGCACGCGCCGAGCACCAAGACCGTCATGGCGACGATTGCAATACGTGAAGATTTCATCGGACTATCCTCTTGTCCTTGCGGGCGCACGAGCGTGGTCCAATCCTCCGTCCCTAGACCCTGAAGGTTTCCAACCGGTAAAGGGTCGGCGGCCGGCGCAGGCTACGCTCGCGACGCTAGCGCGAATGCCATATACAACGGGACAGCCTGTAAATGTAGTCCCCAAGCCTGCGATATCTAGTCCCGACACCCTGCGGAATTGCTGTGACATGGATCACGTAGCTGCCGAACTCGCTGACCCGATTGTGCATTTCCAGGCCTGGATGGCCGAGGCCGAGAAATCGGAGCCCAATGACGCCAACGCGATGGCACTGGCGACCGCGGACGGCGAGGCGCGGCCGTCGGTCCGCATGGTGCTGCTCAAGGGCATCGATGCCGGTGGCTTCGTCTTCTATACGAACCTGGAAAGCCGCAAGGGCAGCGATCTCGCCGCCAACCCGAACGCGGCATTGCTGTTCCACTGGAAGTCCCTGAAGCGGCAGGTCCGAGTCGAAGGGCCGGTCGAGCCGGTCAGTGCCGCCGAGGCTGACGCCTATTTCCAAAGCCGTCCGCGCGGCAGCCGCATCGGCGCCTGGGCCTCGCGCCAGTCGCGTCCGCTCGCTTCGCGCTTCGAGCTGGAAAAGCGCGTGGCCGAGTTCGCGGCCAAGTTCGGCCTCGGCGAGATTCCACGCCCAGAGTTCTGGTCGGGCTTTCGGATGATTCCGCAGCGGATCGAATTCTGGCAGGACAGGCCGTTCCGTCTGCACGACCGCCTCGTCTATCTGCGCGATGGCGGGGGTTGGCGGACGGAGCGCTTGTTCCCCTAGGCAGGGCAGAATGATGGCCGCCGCGTCGCCGGAGATAGCCGCTGCCGCGAATGCGCGGCTGATGCAGCGGGCGACCTACGCGTCGGTCGTGGTCGCGGCGATCCTGATCGTCGCCAAAGCCGTCGCATGGAGCATCACCGGATCAGTGAGCGTACTGTCGAGCCTGCTCGACTCGCTTCTGGACGCAGTCGCTTCCGCCGTGAACCTGTTCGCGGTGCACCACGCGCTGACGCCGGCAGATCGCGAACATCGGTTCGGTCATGGCAAGGCGGAGCCGCTAGCCGGCCTCGCCCAAGCCGCCTTCATCACGGGGTCCGCGATTCTGCTGCTGCTGCAGGCGGCGCAGCGGCTGCGCGCACCGCCCCCGATCGTCGGCGGCGAGGTCGGCATCGCCGTGATGGTGCTGTCGATTGTGCTCACCTTTGCCCTTATCGCCTATCAACGGCATGTCGTGCGCGCGACCGGTTCCGTTGCGATCGGCGCCGACCGTCTGCACTATGCGGGCGACCTGCTGCTCAACGGCAGCGTCATCCTGTCGCTGGTGCTGTCCGGCTGGTTCGGCTTCCGTTACGCAGACCCGCTCTTCGGCATTGGGATCGGCCTCTACATCCTGGTCAGCGCGCTGCGCATCGGTCGGCAATCGCTCGATCTGCTGATGGATCGCGAGTTGCCGGACGACCAGCGCGCGAAGATCCGCGAAATCGCCCAGCGGCATCCCGAAGTGAAGAACGTGCACGACCTGCGCACCCGCTCCTCGGGCGTCGACATCTTCGTGCAGTTTCACATAGAGATGGACCCGCAGATGCCGCTGCAGCGCGCGCACGAGGTCTCCGACGCGGTCGAGAGGGAGATCAAGGCGGCGTTCCCGAATGCCTGGGTGATCATCCATCAGGATCCCGAAGGAATCGAGGAGCCGCGCCAGGTTTTTCCTAAGCAGGCGTGATGCCGGCCGACGAGCAGCGCGCTGTCATCGACTTTCTCTCGCGCCCGGAAGCGTACGGCGAAGGGCCCGTCGAGCGCATCGACACGCATGGCGCCGTGGTGTTCCTCGTGGGGCGCCGCGCCTACAAGCTCAAGCGCGCCGTACGGTTCCCTTACATGGACTACTCGACTGTCGAGCGCCGTCGCGTGATGTGCGAGGCCGAGCTCACGCTCAACCGGCGCACGGCACCGATGCTGTACGAGGCGGTCGCGCCGGTGACGCGCGAAGGGAAACGCTTCCGCATTGGCGGCACGGGCGACCCGGTCGATTGGCTTGTGGTCATGCGCCGCTTCGACCAGGCCGGATTGTTCGACCGCCTCGCCGAGGAAGGGGCGCTGACTCCCGCCCTGATTCAGGTGCTTGCGGCGGAGATCGCCGCCTTTCACGCCAGAGCAGAGCGGCGCGCCGACTACGGCGGCGGCGCCGGGATGGCGTGGGTGATCGATGGCAACCGGACCGGCTTCGGCGAGGCGCAGTTTGCGCCCGCAGCGCGCGCCGCGGCTCAACGTTTCGACGCCGGCTGCCGCGCTGCATTGGCGCGCGTGGCGCCGTTGCTGGACGTGCGGCGGGCAGATGGCCTCGTGCGGCACTGCCACGGCGATCTGCACCTGCGCAACATCTGCTTGATCAACGGCAGGCCGGTGCTGTTCGATGCAATCGAGTTCAACGAGCAGGTCGCGTGCATCGATACGCTCTATGACTTTGCCTTCCTGCTGATGGATCTCGAGTTCCGCGACCTGCGCGCGCTCGGAAACTTGGCGTTCAACGCCTATCTTGAGCACACTCGCGATTGCGGCGGCCTCGCGGCGCTCCCGCTCTTTCTCGCCTGCCGCGCCGGCGTAAAGGCGCAGACCTGGGCGGCCGGCGCGCGCGCCCAGACCGACGCGGCGAGGAGTGCTGCGCTGATGGCGGAGGCGGAGGCCAGCGTCGCACTCGGCGAGAAGTTCCTGGCGCCACCGCCGGCGCGCCTCGTCGCCATCGGCGGGCTGTCGGGCACGGGCAAGTCCACTGTCGCGCGGCAGATCGCGCCGGCGCTGGGGGCTGCTCCCGGTGCCGTCGTGCTGCGGAGCGACGTGCTGCGCAAGCGTCTTGCCGGCGTCGACGCGACGACGCGGCTGGCGCCCGAGGCCTACACGCCGGAAACCGCGAAGCAGGTCTATGACGCGCTGACAGCCGCGGCGCAGGCCGTGGCTGCATCCGGCCATGCGGTGATCGTCGACGCGGTGTTCGCGCGACCCGACGAGCGTGCGGCGGTTGAAGCCGCTGCGCGGACTGCCGGGGTGGCGTTCACCGGCCTCTGGCTGGAGGCGCCGGCCGCGACCCTGGGGGAGCGGATCGCGGGGCGGCGGGGCGATGCCTCCGATGCCACGGTTGCGGTCTTGCGGCGCCAACTTACTTATGATGTTGGGCCGATCGCGTGGCATCGCATCGATGCGGCGGCCGAGCCCGGTGCGGTCGCCGCGCGGGCTGGCGCTGTGGTGGGTTCTTCCGTACCGCACGTTCGGTGATAAGCTTGTCCGGAGCACAGGGAGGCTCGGATGACCATCAAGCTGATCCTGGTGCCGGTCACCGGCACGGACGACGACGGCGTGGTCCTGGAGGCGGCGCTGACTCTGGCGAGCCGCTTCTCCGCGCACATGGAAGTACTGCACGCGCAGCTCGATCCCCGCGATGCCGTACCCTTCCTCGGCGAGGGCGCATCGGGCGCGCTGATCCAGCAGATTATGGAGGCGGCCCAGCGCGACTCGGCATCGCGCACCACGCGCGCGCGGGCCAATTTCGAAACCTGGCGACAGCGCCATTCCGTTCCGCTGGCGGCACCCGGCGTGGCCTCCGGAGCCACCGTGTCTTGGCGCGAGGATGTCGGTGCCGAGGACGAGGTAGTCGGCCGCCGCGGCCGCTTGGCCGACCTCATTGTTGTGCGCCAGCCGTCCTCGCAAGGCAACATTGTACCGACTGTGTCATTCGAGGCCGCCCTCCTCGACACGGGCAGGCCCGTCATCGCCGTGCCGGCGTCGGGCATGACCGCGCGCGTGGGCGAGGGGCCCGTACTCGTTGCGTGGAACGGTAGCGTGGAATCGGCGCGCGCGATCTGGGCTGCAATTCCGTTGCTCGCGCAGGCGCCGCGCGTCAGCATCCTCTCCGTGCTGGAGGACGACAAGGCGGCGGATGGCGGCAAGGTGGTCGAGTATCTCGCCTGGCACGGCGTCAAGGCGGAGCAGCTGCCGACCGCACGCAAGCAGGCCAATGTCGGCGCACAGATCCTCGCCGAGACTTCGGGGCTCGGCGCCGGCATGCTGGTTATGGGCGCCTATACGCGCTCGCGGCTGCGCCGCATGGTGTTCGGCGGCGTGACCGAGCACGTGCTCACCAATGCGACGATCCCCGCCTTCATGATGCATTGATCCAGCGCAAGCTCGCCTGCGGTAGGGGGATCATATTCCGCCGCAGGCCGTTAAAGGCCAGACGCCCAAGACGAGGAAAGCGACATGGCCCTCAAGCGCATCCGGCTCGAACTTGCCCGGACGAAGGAGTTTCCCGAAGGCAATCCGAATTGCGGCTACGAGTTCGTGGCGCCGCTCAAGGCCGACGGCCATCTCGACCCCGAGGAGTGGAAGCGCAGCAAGGACAAGTGCATTGTACGCCGCTTCTGGCAGGGCGAGGATGACGAGGCCGGGACGCTCGTCCATGGCCGCGGCGGCCGCTGGACGTTCTCTTACGCCGAAGGTGAGGAGGACGACGAGCCGATCTTCAAGTTCGATAGCCACGTGCTGACGCAGGGCGAGTACGTCACCATCACCGAGCACGACGGCATCGCGCGCCCATTCCGCATCGTCTCGGTGCGCTAGGCTTGCTCGTTCAGCCCTGCCGCTCGCACATCGGACGGTGTCGCGCCGAGTTCCCGGCGGAACGTTCGGTTGAAGGTCGACAGGTCGCCGGTTCCCGCATCGATGCCGCCACGGGCTAGAGATCCTCGAGTCACGGTCCTGCTGCTTGCTGGCGCTTTCTGCTAATCTCGGCCGCCATGGCGGAACGAAAGACGCTTCTTCTCACCGGCGCGAGCCGCGGCATCGGGCACGCGACGGTCAAACGCTTCAGCGAGGCGGGCTGGCGCATCTTCACCTGCTCGCGCGAGGACGTGCCGGCCGATTGCCGGCGCGATCCCAATTGGGCGCACCACATCCCGGCCGATCTCGCCGATCCGGCAGGCCGTGCCGCCTTTGTCCAAGCGGTGAACGAGCGGCTGGACGGGACACCGCTCCATGCGCTGGTCAACAATGCCGGCATGTCGCCGAAGACGCCGTACAAGGAGCGGCTCGGCGTGCTCCATGGCGAGCTCAACGACTGGCGCGAGGTGTTCGAGCTGAACTTCTACGCGGCGATCGAGCTGTCGCGCGGCTTCGCCGGGGCGCTGGCCAAGGGCAAGGGGGCGATCGTCAACGTCACCTCGGTCGCCGGGCACGCGGTGCATCCTTTCGCCGGCTCGGCCTACTCGACCTCGAAGGCGGCGCTGTCGGCGCTGACACGCGAGATGGCGGTGGAGTTCGCGAGCCTCGGCATCCGCGTCAACGCGGTCGCGCCAGGCGAGATCGAAACGGAGATGATCGGCGCCGAATATGAGCCGCTGATCACGCGCATCCCGATGCACCGCATGGGCACCACCGCGGAGGTGGCAGGCGTCATCTTCCAGCTCTGCTCAGCGGATTTTGGATACGTCACCGGGAGCGAGATCTTCATCACGGGCGGCCAGCACCTGTATTAGAGGTGCTACTCCTCGGGTGCACCGGAGGTCAGGCCCGCGATGAAGTGCCGCTGCATCAGAAAGAACAGGACCACCGGCGGCAGGGCTGCGACGAGCGAGCCGGCAGCGATCAGGTTCCAAGATGCAACCCACATGCCACGCAGCGACTGCAATCCGGAGGTCACCGGGCGGACATCGTTCGAATGAACCAGCACGAGGGACCAGAAGTAGTCGTTCCAGACGAAAGTGAACACGATGGCGGCCATAGCCGCGAGAGCAGGGCGCACGAGCGGCAGACCGATCTGCCAGAAGATGCGCAGCTCGCTCCAACCATCGAGACGCGCTGCATCGAACAGCGCCTCGGGCAGTTGCCGGAAGAAGTTGCGCATGAACAGGGTACAGAACCCCGTCTGGAAGGCGGTGTGGAAGAGAATCAACGCCCAACGCGTGTCGTAGAGGCCGAGATCGAGCATCAGCCCGCGGACCGGAATCATCAGGATCTGGAAGGGCACCAGATTGCCGGCGATGAACATGACGAGAAGCGCAAGGTTCGCCTTGAACCGGTAGCGCGCAAGCGCGAAACCTGCCATTGACGATAGAACGAGCGTACCCGCGACAGCGGGCAGAGTGATCAGAAAGCTGTTGACGATGAACCCCGTCATCTCCGAGTGGAGCAGGACGGCAGCGTAGTTCGCGACAAGCTGCGGCTGCTCCGGCCAGCCCCAGTAGTTCCCGCTGTTGAGATCGTCCATGGAGCGGATCGAAGTCAGCGCGATCGCGGCCAGGGGCAGCAGCCAGACGGACAGGCTTGCGGCGAGCGCAGCGCGATACGCCGCTTGGACAGCGCGCGGGCGTCGATGGAGCGGAGCAGGGAACATCGTCAACGCGGCTCCCGGCGCAACAGCCGCCAGAGGAAGACCCCGACTCCGGCGGCCATCAGCACGAACAGGATGGTTGCGATCGCCGCGCCGTAGCCGAAGCGGGTACTGACGAAGGTCTGCTCGTACATGTAATAGCCAAGGACGGTGGAGCTGTCGTACGGTCCGCCGCCGGTCATGATCATCACGAGGTCGAAGCCGCGCAACGCGTTGACGATGCATACCATCGCGACGATGAACGTGACCGGCCTGAGTTGCGGCATCACGACGTGGCGCAGCATCGCCAAGCCGCGGGCGCCATCGACGCGTGCCGCATCGATCATTTCGGGTCGGATCGTAATGAGGCCGGTAAGATAGAGGATGGCGCAATACGCAACCTGCGGCCACAGACCGGCGGTCACGATCGCGAAGATCGCCCCGTCCTCGCTGTCGAGCGGCGCCAGTGGGCCTAGCCCTAGCCAACTGAGCGCCTCATTGAACAGCCCGAACCGCGTGTTGAAGAACCAGGCGAAGACAAGGCCGACCACGACCGGGCTGATGATGAAGGGCAGGAAAAACAGCGCGCGGACAATACGGATGCCGGCGATGGCCTGATTTAGCAGGAGCGCGATCCCGAGGCCGAGCAGTGGGGCCGCGCCGTTGAGCGTGAGCCAGAGCAGATTGTTCGCCGCCGCGGTCCAGAAGACAGGATCGGACGCCAGCTCGTAGTAATTGGCGAACCCGACCCATCGTCTCGGACCGACGCCGTCCCAGTCGTAGAGAGAAAGCCCGATGCTCGCGGTGATCGGATAGATGACGAAGACGAGGAACAGGGTCGCCGCCGGTGCCAACAGCAGGACGGGCGTCAAGGCTCTCTGATGGCGCAGCCAAATGCGGTTCATGCGGGTGTGGAATGAATGCTACTGCTTGTAGATGCGCAGCCGGGCCCGCTCGATTGTCGCCAGGATCGCGTCCAGCCTCTCCGGATTCAGCATGAACTCCTGGAAGCCCTTCATCGCGACGTTCGCGAGGTCCTCGCTGGTGTCGCGGTCGAAGAACTGCGAAATCCCGTCCGCTTGCGCCAGCAGCTCGGCGCCAAGCTTCAGGAAGCGGTCGTCCGGGACTGCGGCCTGCTTGTTGACGGGGATCTGCAGCAATGTCCGGTTCAGGGCTTCCTGCACGTCGGCGCGCAGCACGAAGGCGAGGAAACGCCGAGCATCCTCCTTGTTTGCCGCCCGCGCAGGAATGTGAATCGAGTTCATCGGCGCGTCCTCGGCCGATCCAGCCTGCGGATCTATGGTCGGAAAGCGAGTAAAGTCCATTCGGTCGTGCAGGGCGGGCGGGAAGTTCGGCACGATATAGTTGCCGATGAGCATCATCGCCGACTTGCCCTGGTAGAGCAGAGCCTGGCTTTCCTGCCAGCTCATAGAGGCGTGGTTCCTGGCGAAGCAGCCACGGTCGAGCAATATGCGCCAGTACTCGAAGAGGCGCCGCACGCGTGCATCCGTATATGGTACTTGGCCGCCCGTCAGGGCCATGTGGAACGCGTGCCCGTT
>DATAAP010000571.1:0-4508 GCA_036260035.1 Alphaproteobacteria bacterium
TCTACGTCATTGAGGCCAGCAGCAAGGCCGTGGAGGCACTGCGCGCCAGCGGCATCGAGGCGATCTCCGGCAACGCCGCTTCGGCGGAGTTGCTGGCGACCGCCAATCTAGCAGAGGCGGCACAGCTCTTCGTCGCGGTGCCAAATGCGTTCGAGGCCGGGCAGATCGTCGAGCAGGCCCGTGCAATCAACAAGCACCTACACATCGTCGCGCGCGCGCACTTGGATGCCGAGGTCGAATACCTCAAGAAGCTCGGCGCGGACGTGATCATCATGGGCGAACGCGAGATCGCCCGCGCGATGGCGAAGAATGCCCTGGTGCCGGCGACCCGGCCGGTGACCGAGGGTGAAGCGCAGGCGTGATACGCCGCGCGTGCGGCTTCTGGTTGCCGGATGTCTATCGGTGCAGCATTCTGTGCTCGATCGCGCCTTTGCGTCCGATCAGCCGCTCAAGGCAGTGTAGAACCGTAGTACCCCGCGCAGCGCGCGCTGCGACTCAATGAAAGGAGGCCCGGCACGTATGCCGCACCACACGCCGCTGATCGGCATGATCGTCGCCGGCATCGTCCTCGCGTTCATCTTGGGTGCCTTGGCGAACCGGCTGCGGATTTCGCCGCTGATGGGGTACCTGCTCGCGGGCGTGCTGGTCGGCCCATATACGCCTGGCTACGTGGCCGACCAGTCGCTGGCCAACGAGCTCGCCGAGATCGGCGTCATCCTGCTGATGTTCGGCGTCGGCATGCACTTCTCGCTCAAGGACCTGCTGTCGGTGAAAGCGATCGCCGTACCTGGGGCGGTGGTGCAGATCGCCATCGCCACCCTGCTCGGCATGGGCCTTGCCGCATCCCTCGGCTGGAGCATCGGGGCAGGAATCGTCTTCGGCCTGGCGCTGTCGGTGGCGAGCACGGTGGTGCTGCTGCGGGCATTGCAGGAGCGGCATCTGATCGAGACGGAACGCGGTCGTATCGCGGTCGGCTGGCTGATCGTCGAGGATCTCGCGATGGTGCTGGCTTTGGTCCTTCTGCCGGCCCTGTCAGGCCTCTTACGCGATGGCGCCGATGTCGCCGCGCCGGGTGCTGTGCAGATCGCGGCGGCCCTCGCCATCACCCTCGGCAAGGTCGCGGCCTTCGTGGCGCTGATGCTACTCGTCGGCCGGCGGGTGATCCCCTGGGTGCTCCACTACGTCGCGCATACCGGCTCGCGCGAGCTGTTCCGGCTCGCCGTCCTCGCGATCGCGCTCGGCGTTGCCTTCGGCGCTGCCGAGTTGTTCGACGTATCGTTCGCACTCGGCGCGTTCTTCGCCGGTATGGTGCTCGCCGAGTCGGAGCTGAGCCATCAGGCCGCCAACGAGACGCTGCCGCTGCGCGATGCCTTCGCCGTGCTTTTCTTCGTCTCGGTCGGCATGCTGTTCGACCCGGCGATCATCCTGCGCGAGCCGTTGCCGATAATCGCGGTGCTGCTCATCATTCTCATTGGCAAGTCGATCGCCGCGTTCCTGATCGTGCTGGCCTTCCGTCATCCGGTCGGCACCGCGCTGACGATCTCGGCCAGCCTCGCGCAGATCGGCGAGTTCTCGTTCATCCTCGCCAATCTCGGCGTGGCCCTCGACATGATGCCCGAGCGCGGGCGCGACCTGATCCTGGCCGGTGCGATCCTCTCGATCGTCGCCAACCCGCTGTTCTTCGCGGCGGTCGACCTGCTGAATGCGCGGGCCGATCGTCTTCGGTCATCGAGCGGGGGCGTCCAGCCCGAAGTCGCCGAACGGGCTTTCGTGCCTTCCACAGCACTGAAGGACCATGCGGTCCTGATCGGCTATGGACGGGTCGGCAGCGCGATCGGCGAGGCGCTGATGGCACGCGGCGAGCCGCTCTTCGTGGTCGAGGAGAACGAGTCAACCGTCGCGGGCTTGCGCGCCCGAGGCGTCGAGGCGCATTCCGGCAACGCGGCATCGCCTGAGCTGCTGCGCGCCGCGAACCTGCCGGCAGCGCGCCGGCTCTTCGTTGCGGTGGCCAGCGCGTTCGAGGCAGGGCAGGTCGTCGAGCAGGCGCGTGCGGCCAATCCCGCGCTTAAGATCGTTGCGCGCGCCCATCTCGACAGCGAAGTCGACTACCTGCGCCAGCTCGGCGCCGATGCCGTCGTCATGGGCGAGCGCGAGATCGCGCGCGCCATGCTCGATACTGCGTGACGTCAGTGCACCAGCGCGAGCTGCGGACGGTGGATTTGCGGGATGGCGCTCGCAGCCGCTCTAAGCCCCGGCCGGTGCGGCACGACTAGGCGGGCGCCTGCCATCGCCGCCGAGAAACTGCCGACATGCACGAAGGCGATGCGCGCCGCGGCACGCGGCAGCCAATGCTCGAGGATCGCGGTCGCCTCGATCACGCGGTCGCGCTGCATCAGGCTGACGAGCTGCAGCAGCCACGCCTCGTCCTCGCCGAGCCGCGCGCATTTCACGCAGCGCACGTCGAGCGGTGCCAGCGCCGCGGTGCCGAGAATGCGGCAGAACGAATCGAAGCTCGGCGCACCTGTCTCCTCGATCGCGGCCGCACGGAAGGCGCCGCGCCAGTCGCCATGCGCGCCAGCGGGATCGCAGTGGGGCGCCACCCAGTGGCGCAGCGCCGCCAGCACGAACAGCTCCGGCGTGCGCAGCTCCTCGATCGGTGCATTGGTCGGGTAGGCGGGTTCCGGCCGGCACAGCTGCATCTCGGTCCCTCCGAGGGTGATGACGCGCCGACCCTACTGGATGAGAGATGCAATTGCAACTCATTCGCAATCGCAATCGAGATTGATTACCGCGGTCGTTCCGCGCAGGCTTCGCGAACGCATCCGCGCAGCCAGCGATGCGCTGGATCGGCATCCAGCCGCGGGTGCCAGAGCAATGACACGGTGATCTCTGGCATAGGAATCGGAAGCGAAAAACTATGCATGCCGGCGCGCAGCTTTCCGGTATGCCGTTCGGGAACGCTGGCGATCAGATCCGAGTCCCGCGCGAGAGCCAGCGCGCTCGCGAAGCCGCCGACGATCGTCACGATCTCCCGCTCCAGGCCGAGCGGCTTCAGGGCTTCATCGATCGGTGCCCTGTCGAGGCCCCGCCGCGACACGAAGATGTGCCTGCCGGCAGCGTAGCGGGCGGGCGTGATCCTGCTCCGGCTCAGCGGATGCCCTTTGCGCACGACGCCGATGAAGCGGTCACGGAACAAAGCCTGCGCGCGCACCTCCGGACCGTCCGTTCCTTCGACGACGCCGGTGTCCAGATCGACGGTCCCGTCGCGTAGCGGCGCGCTGTCCTTGTTCAGTTTCTGCACGAAGCGCAGTCGCACGCCGGGCGCTTCCTTGGCGACGCGGGCAATGAGGCGCGGGCCGAAGTTCTCGACGAAACCTTCGCTCGTTCGCAGCGTGAAGATCCGGACGAGCTGCTTGACGTTGAGCTTCTCCGCAGGGCGCAGAACCGCTTCCGCATCCTGCACGAGCGGGCCGACCCGCTCGCGGAGCTCGATAGCGCGGGGCGTGGGCACGAGACCGCGTCCCGCCCTGACCAGCAGCGGATCGCCCGTCGTCTCGCGCAATCGGGCCAGCGCCCGGCTCATTGCCGACGGACTGAGCCGCAGCCGTTGGGCGGCGCGTGCGACGCTGCCTTCCGCGAGCAGCACATCAAGAGTGACCAGCAGGTTGAGATCGGGCTTCGACATGCGCCGACGATAGCCGTGATATGGCGTCAAACGCACGAATAAAGTGCAAATGGTGCGTCTTACGCCATATCAGGCGGCGGACTACGTTTCTGCAAGGCTCCATTCGAGGAGCATTCGGAAAACGGAGTTCATGTTGAAGCCGATTACCATAGGACGGGATGAGGCCGTGGCCGGAAGCGCGGAGCGGGCACCTTCGGCCGGGTGGGCGCTCGCCAGCCTTTCGCTCTCCATGCTGCTGACTTCACTCGGCATCAGCATCGCAAACGTCGCGTTACCGAGGTTGGCACAGGCGTTCGCCGCCTCCTTCCAGGACGTCCAGTGGGTCGTCCTCGCTTATCTGCTCGTCATCACCACGCTGGCGGTCAGCGTCGGGCGGCTCGGCGACACCGTCGGCCGCCGACGGCTGCTGCTGGCCGGACTCGTCCTGTTCACGGCGGCGTCGGCCGTGTGCGGAGCAGCACCCACGCTCTGGCTGCTGATCGCCGGCCGGGCGGCGCAGGGCCTTGGTGCTGCCATCATGATGGTCATTACCATGGCGCTCGTCGGCGAGACGGTTCCGAAGGGGAGAACTGGCAGCGCCATGGGCCTGCTCGGAACGATGTCCGCGATCGGCACCGCGCTCGGCCCGTCGCTCGGCGGCGTCCTGATCGCTGGGCTCGGCTGGCGGGCGATCTTCCTCGTCAACGTGCCGCTGGGCATCCTGACGCTTGTTCTCGCGCGCCGCCATCTGCCCGTCGACCGCCGCGAGGCGAAGGTGGAGGGCGCCGGTCTCGACGTCGCGGGCACGCTGCTGCTGGCGCTGACGCTCGCGGCCTATGCGCTC
>DATAAP010000572.1:0-7249 GCA_036260035.1 Alphaproteobacteria bacterium
ATCGTGATCTGGCACACCGAGGAGATCCTGCTGGCGCTCGGTCAGGATCCGGCCAATGCGGCAGGCGCTGCAGGTTACGCGCAAGCGATGTTGTGGGGCTTCCTGCCGGCGGCCGGCTTCATGCTTCTGCGCTTCTTCGTAGCGGCGCTCGGACGGCCCAATGCCGCGCTGGTCGTAATGGTGCTCGCGGTCATGCTGAACGCGGTGCTCGCTTGGGCGCTGATCTTCGGCCGGCTGGGGCTGCCGGCGCTCGGCGTCGTCGGCGCCGGCCTTGCTACCAGCGTAGCGAACGGCTTCAGCTTCGCGGCTCTGCTCGGTTTCGTGCTGCTCGACCGGCGCTTGCGCCGCTTCTACATCCTCGGCCGCCTCTGGCGGGCCGACTGGCACCGGCTGCGCGAGCTGTTCCGTGTCGGACTGCCGATCGGCTGCATCCTCCTGCTCGAAGTCGGCCTGTTCTCGGCGGCGGTGCAGCTCATGGGCCTGCTCGGCACGGCCGAGATCGCCGCGCATCAGATCGCCCTGCAATGCGCCGCGATCGCTTTCATGGTACCGCTCGGCATCGGCCAAGCAGCGACCGTGCGGGTCGGGCTTGCCGCCGGCGCGCGCGATGCGGCGGCGGTGAAGCGCGCGGGATGGGTGGCGCTCGGACTCGGCGTCGCCTTCATGAGCACCACCGCGCTGTTGATGTGGATCGTGCCACAATCGCTGGCCGGGCTCTTCCTCGATCTCGAGCGGCCGGAGAACGCGCCGGTGGTGACCCTCGCCGTCGCGTTTCTCAACCTGGCGGCGCTCTTCCAGGTCTTCGACGGCGTGCAGACGATCGCGCTCGGCGCCTTACGCGGATTGAAGGACACGCGGGTGCCGGCAATGCTGGCCGCAGCCGGTTACTGGCTGGTCGGATTTCCGACGGGCGCGCTGCTGGCCTTCCGCGCCGGCATGGGCGGGGTCGGGGTTTGGTGGGGGCTCGCGCTCGGACTGGCCGTGGTGGCGGTTCTTGCACTCGTGCGCTTCACGCGGCGCGAACGGCTCGGGCTTCTGCCGCGCGCCTGAGCGGGTGCTGTACAATCGCCGCGCATGAGCAAATCGAAGCAGCGCCTCGATGTCGCCTTGGTGGAGCGCGGGCTGGTCGAGAGCCGCGCCAAGGCGCAGGCGTTGATTCTGGCAGGCCTGGTGTTCTCAGGCGACACGCGGCTCGACAAGGCAGGCGTCAGCGTCGCAGCCGACCAGCCGCTCGAGGTGCGCGGCGCGGAGCATCCCTGGGTGTCGCGCGGCGGCATCAAGCTGGCCCACGGCCTTGATCACTTCGCGATTGATCCGGCCGGCCTCGTGGTGCTCGACATCGGCGCCTCGACCGGCGGCTTCACCGACGTCGTGCTGTCGCGCGGCGCTGCGCGCGTCTATGCCGTCGATGTGGGGCATGGCCAGCTCGCCTGGAAGCTGCGCAACGATCCGCGCGTGGTCGTGCTCGAAAAGACCAACGCCCGCCATCTCACGCGGACGCAAGTGCCGGAGCCGGTCGACTTGATCGTGTGCGACGCGAGCTTCATCGGGCTCGAGATCGTGCTGGCCACTTCGCTGGCGCTCGCGCGCGACGGCGCGCGGCTTGTTGCACTGATCAAGCCGCAATTCGAGGTGGGGCCAGCCCGAGTAGGCAGGGGCGGCGTCGTGCGCGATCCGGCGCTGCATGAGGAGGTTTGCGCGCGCATCGCCGGCTGGCTGCCCGCGCAGGGATGGCGCGTGCTGGGCATCGTTGAAAGCCCGATTCGCGGGCCCGAGGGCAATATCGAGTTCCTCATCGCCGCAATACGCAGCGCTGCTGCCGCATAACGGGCCTGCATCCGACGATGGGCAGCCGTCGTCGGGCGGTGCTATGCTTTCTGCGGCTATTGTATCTGCGGCTATTGTACCCAGACTACGGGGACACGGCGAACATGGCTTCCGCCGGGGGGCACGCGCAGTATCTGCTTATCGACGACCTCGGCGAGGAGCATCCCTGGCCGTCGTCGCGCATCTTCAAGGAATTCGACGCCGCCCGCGCGGACTACGATCCGCTCGCCTATGCGGTGCGCAATCTCGGCTTCGTGCTGATCGTGGAGCGCCCGGGCTTCCTGCGGCTGCGCTTGCGGCCGCTGCTGGTGAGCAGTCGCGCTGTCGCGGCGATGTTCTACTGCCTTGCGGAGCGCCGGCCGCCGCGCAGCGCCATTGCGTGGTTTGATGACGCCTGGCACGACGAGCTCTGCGGCGGCCCCAAGCATCTCTACCGGCGCCTTACGGAAATCCTCCATCGTAGCGCCCGCAGCTTCGTGGCCGAACCCTTTCTCGCCACGCGACGGAGCTTGGATGCGGTCCTGAATCCACCTGGCCATCCGTTCGCGCCACTTCTGAAGAGTTGGCTGAACGGCTCGCGCGACGATTTGCTGGTGAGCGCCCAGCAGCAGGGCCTGTGGGAGCGCGCAATGGTCGCCGAGCAGGACCCCGTCACTGGCGTGTTCCGGTTCCGCCATAGCGGCGGCTCGATCCAGCTCTATGGGTCAGAATGGAGTGATAAGGCGGTCGGACGACGTGTCAGCGAGCAGCCCGATAGCGCCTACGGGCGGTGGATCGAGGATGGGTGCGCCGCCGTGAATGAGACCAACGATGCGCGCGTAGAGCTGGTGCATGCCGCGGTAACGAGGTCCGACGGCGAGGTCCATCGCTGGCGCTATGAGCGCCTGATGCTGCCCTTCAAGGCCGTCGACGGCCGCCGCATGGTGATGTCGGTATCGGCGCGCGATCCGGGGCCGGGCCGCTAACCGGCCTTATTCCTCGGCCAGCGCCTTGGCCATTTCGTAGAGCTTCTTCCGCACTTTGCGGTCGTCGATCCGCGAATAGACGCGGACCAGCTCAAGCGTCTCGCGGCGCGACATAGGATCGCTGTCCTCGGATTCGGCCGCTGCCTTCTCGCGCTCGACCCCGCGGTCCAAGTCCATCTCGTCGAAGAACCAGGTGATCGGGGTATCGAGCGCGCGGGCGAGCTGGAACAGCCGCGACGCGCTGATGCGGTTGGTGCCGCGCTCGTATTTCTGCACCTGCTGGAAGGTGAGGCCGAGCATCTCGGCAAGCTGCTCCTGACTGATCCCGAGGAGCATCCGGCGCTGCCGTAACCGCGCGCCGACATGGGCGTCGACGTCGTTAGGCTTGCGGACCGGGAAGGCATTCTTCTTGTTTGCGCGGGCCGGTGAACTAACCATGGGTTCGACAATCGCTGATTGAGGAGCGCCGAATATGACACCGTTTTGACAAAAAGGCCAAGGCTAAGTTGTGAGTCGACATCAAATACCTATAGTTCCTCCTCCGTTCCCGAAAATCCGCGTCCCGGCTGGATAGCTTGCGGTCCTAAACGGAATTCACATTTTTGCATCGCGGGTGTCCGGATTATCCCTTGGACGTCCAGAGGATGATGCCGACCGGCGCGCCCAGGAGGGTAAGTGGCCGGCGTTCCCGAGGCGATGGATTTCGATCCGAGCGCCACGATCTCGGTGCGCTGCAGCGGGGCCATCGTGGCGAGTCCGCCGATCATGATGCCGAGTCTGCCGAAATTCGCAAAGCCGCATAAGGCGTAGGTCCTGATGAGCCGCGAACGCGGCGACAGCGCGTCGGCGGAAGCGCCGCGAGCTCGAGGTAGGCATGAACTCGGTGATAGCCGTTTTCACCCCATCGGCGCGCGACTGTCACGGCCTCGCTTCGCGGCCGGCCCCTCAGCCAGCATAGCGGCGCCAGGGCGTAGCCGAGCAGTTGCTTGAGGTGACGGTTTCACCTGCGACGGCGCCTCGACCATGCCAACGAAGATGTTGGCGGGCGGTCGAGAGACGACGGCTCGCCCACGCTTAGGCTTCGCCGCCACGCGATCGCGCGCACGATCGCCGGCGGGATGCGCCAGGCGAACAGGACCGTGGTCAGCACGCTTACCACGAGGATCAGCGGCAGGGCTCGGAAGGCGAGCACGTAGGCCCGCTTGGGATGCGCGGCCTCGATCGGCAGCGGCGCGCCGCCGAGATGGCCGAAGGCGAAGGACGTGCCTGCACGCGTCGCGGCCGCGATCGCGTCGACGCCGCGCGCGAGCACCGCGAACGCCGCGCAGCTCTGCGGCAGTTTCAGAAGCAGCAGCGCCAGCGCGACGGTCAGCGCGAGGCCAGCCGCGATTTCTCGGATTGACACGGCCCGGCGGTCCACGCTGAGCAGCCAGGCGAGGGCGAGCAGGGCGAAGACGCCCCCAAGCGACTGGAGTGCCGTGCCGGCGCGGCTCTATTTTCCAAGTTCGCGCCGTACGATGGCGGCACCGGCCGCGAGCGCCCGCAGCTTGCCGTAGGCGACCTCGCGCGGCAGCGGCACCATGCCGCAATTCGTGCAGGGGAAAAGGCGCTCCGGCTTCACGTATTTCAGTGCCTCGCGAATGTTCGCCGCGACTTCCCCCGGCGTCTCCACCAGCTCGCTCGCGACATCGATCGCGCCGGCGAGCACGTCCTTGCCCTCGAGTAGCCCGATCAGAGAGACCGGCACGCGCGAATGCGCGCATTCTAGTGAGATCTGGTCGATACGGCTCTTGGCAAGGTGCGGGAAGGTCAGCTCGTACTGCCGCCATTCCGAGCCGAGCGTGAGCTTCCAGTCGGTATTCGCCTTGATGCCGTAGCCGTAGCAGATATGGACGGCGGTCTTGCAAGTGAGTCCCTTCGCGGCCCGATGCAGCGCCTCGATGCCCCAGTCGCGCACCTGGTCCATGTAGACGTTGAACGCGGGCTCATCGAATTGGATCACGTCGACGCCGATTGCTTCGAGCTCGCGCGCCTCCTCGTTGAGCGCCGCGGCGAAGGCGAAGGCGAGCTTGGTGCGATCGCCGTAATACTCGTCGGCGAGCGTGTCGACGATGGTCATCGGGCCGGGCAGGGTGAATTTGAGCTTGCGCGTCGTGTGCGCACGCGCAAGCCGCGCCTCTTCCGCATGCACGGAGGCGCGGCGGCGGATCGGGCCGGTGACGGTCGGGCAGTCGGCCTCGTAGCGGTCGGCGCGGATGCCGATGCGCTTCTTCTTGTTGAAGTCGACGCCGTCGACCTGCACCAGGAAGCCGTGGACGAAATGCTGCCGCGACTGCTCGCCATCAGTGACGATGTCGATGCCGGCTGCTTCCTGCTCCTTGATCGCTGCGAGTGTCGCATCGCGCTTGCCTTCGGCAAGCAACTCGGGCGGCAGCAGCCATGGCGCCCACAGGCTCAACGGCTTGGCGAGCCAGGCCGGTTTCGGCAGGCTACCGGCAATCGTCGTCTCGAGAATCGGCATCGTTTTCCTCCCTGCTAATCTTCTTCATCGCCGTCCGGCGGCCAGTAGCGTTTCACCGCTGCGTAGATCGCATCGGCCCTTTCTTCGAGCTGCGGCGTGACCACGGAGAACGTGTTCGGCCGTCCGCGCGACTTGACCACGACATCGCCCATGAACCGCTGGCCGAGCTTGAGGTGTGCGAAGGTTTCCGGGTCGACGGTGAAATCGACGCGGCCACCGCCAAGGCCCGGCAGGCCGCGGCCCGCCGTGACCTGGCGCAGCCGCGACCATGGCAGGATCTCGGCGCTGACGCCTGGAAGGTGCAGCCCGTTCGGGCCGATCTCGACCAGCGGCGTGCGCTCGCGGAACTGCATCCAGGCCTGCCATAGAAAGAAGAGCGCGAGGATGACGAACAGCACGCCGACGCCCCACGACTGGCCAACGCGAAGCTGATGCACGAGATTGGCTATTGTCAGCGCCGACAGCAGGAGCCCGAGCGTCACGTTGAGCAGCGTCGCCCATAGCGCGCGGCGGACGGAGAAGACCGGCTGTTGCGTCATTCCGCGGCGCCGATGCAGGCGGCGGCGCGGGCACTCGAGCGGGCGGCGGCCTGCTGGTCCCCAAGCGCGGCCGCCACGTCGGCATAGCGCCGCCAGCTCCAGCGGCTGTTCGGCTTTTGCGCGGTGCGCTCGGCGAGCAGGGCCCGCCCGAGGGAAAGCCGATTGCTGCGGATCGCCGCCTCGATCAGCAGACGTGCGAACAGGTCGCGTTGTGCGTGGCTGCCGCCCAGCCGCCGCAGCCCGTAGCGGATCGGCATCAGCAGATCGACAGCGGCGGCGAATTCGCCGCGCCGATAGGCGAGCAGGGCGTTGCACAGCGGGATGCCGATTTCTCTGAATACGGCCGCCTCGGTGCCGGTCGGCGTCGTCGCCATCGAGGCGAGCATCGCCTCCGCATCCGCATCGCGCCCCGTCGCCGCGAGCGCCATGATGAAATGCGCATCGATGAAGGCGAGCAGATGGTCGTCCGTGCGCTTCTGCGCACGCTCCCCGAGTTCTGCCCAGCGCTTGCCGACATCGATCCCCTCGTCCTCCAGACGCCATAGCAGAGCGGACGCGTTGACAATGTCGAGATATTCGTCCGTCAGCTCCGAACGGATGCGGCTGTCATAGAGATCGAGGATCGCGTCGTATTCGCCGAGCTCGAGCAGGAAAAGGGCGCGATGCCACCAGACGTGAAAGCGGAAATTGTTGCAGCGCTCCCAGGCAGGCTCGCCTATAGCAGTCCAGCCGACGCCTTCGCGGTGCCGCCCTTCCATCTCCATCACGTGCGCAACCGCATGCACTGCCCAAGCATCGGCGGGATTGATCTCGACGGCACGGCGGCCAGTGCGCTCAGCCTCGCGATAGCAGCCGGCCTCCTCGAGTCCGAAGGCGTGCATGCCGAGCATGTAGCCGTAACCCGGGACCATCTCGTCCCAGGCATAGAGCGTGCGCGCGACGCTGTCGCGCATCCGCTCGGCATCGCCCAGATAGAAGTAGAGGAAATGCGCAATCTTGTGCGCGAGGATGTCGCGCGGATGCTCAAGCAGGATCTCCTCGAGACGCGCTGCCGCCTGCTCAAATTCGCCCGCGCACCAAGCCCCCAAAGCCGCAATGTGCAGGCGCTCGCGCAGCGTGGCGCCTGCGTGGGCTGCGGCGTCATCGGCGGCTTTGTGGCTCTGCGCCGCGCGCTTCTCGAAAGCGGGCGTGCAGAACAGCTTGAAAAAGTAGCCCCGCGTGCACAGCGCCAGCGGCATCGCCGCGTCGGCGGCGAGCGCGTCCTTCAGATACGCGCCGGTGTCGCGGCTGAAGGCGAGGTAGCCATCGATCACCCGGTCGTAGCGGGCGGCCGCGTCGGCGCTGGCGGCGGTGACGGGCAGGCCACGGCAGTCTGTGTGCATGCTCCCTGCATCCTC